>NZ_SPVJ01000010.1:0-192175 GCF_004634465.1 Bradyrhizobium sp. MOS001 | reverse complement strand
AAGGACCTCGTGGGAAAGAAATGGTGACGCCCGCGGCCAAGCGGAAAGCTGTCGCCCATCTCCGAGACGCCTTCGGGATGAGCGAACGGCGGGCGTGTAAAGCCATCGGCTGCTGTCGCATGACCATGAGATACCAGACGACCCGGGCGGACGATGCCGGTCTTCGCCAACGCATGAGGGCGATCGCCCAGGAGCGCCGCCGCTTTGGCTATCGGCGCCTCCACGTTCTGCTCAAGCGGGAGGGCTATGTGATCAACCACAAGAAGCTGTTCCGGCTCTACCGGGAAGAGAAGCTTGCGGTGCGTCGCCGTGGCGGCCGCAAGCGGGCGATCGGGACCCGGGCGCCGATGACGGTGCCGATGGCGCCGAACGACCGCTGGTCGCTCGACTTCGTATCGGATCAGCTCACCGATGGTCGCCGCTTCCGTATCCTCACCGTGGTCGACGACTGCACCCGCGAGTGCCTGGCGCTGGTGGCCGATACCTCGCTCTCGGGCCCCCGGGTGGCGCGGGAGCTGGACCGGCTGATGATTGAGCGCGGCAAGCCGAAGATGGTGGTCAGCGACAACGGCAGCGAGCTCACCAGCAACGCCATCCTGACATGGGCTGATCAGAGCCGCGTGGCATGGCACTACATCGCGCCGGGCAAGCCCATGCAGAATGCCTTCATCGAAAGCTTCAACGGCCGGCTGCGCGATGAACTGTTGAACGAGACGCTGTTCACGTCGTTGGCCCAGGCCCGCGTCGCGCTCGGATGCTGGCGGGCCGATTACAACGAGGCACGACCACACTCGCAGCTCGGATGGAAGACGCCGTCCGAGTTCGCCTTCACCTGCCACCCGCGCCGGGAGCCGGCGCTGCGCTATGCCGAGGGCTCCGCGCCGGCTCCCGCCGCTGCCACCGTCCAACCGGGCAAATCCAACAGCCGGGGCGAACTCAGGACTGGATAAAACTTGGGGGCAAGGTCATTTTGTTAGGACGAGCCTTCTCGGCACGTGATGCCGAAGCTGTCGCAAGCGAGTGCGAAATTGTCTTTCGCCGTGGAATCTTCAAAGCAGAATTTGGTACCGACCTCGGCACGGACGGACCACCAGCCTAGTTTGCTTGCTACTGCAACGCGGGAGGCCTCTCCCCGAAGCAAATCCAATTTTCTTCCGGCTGCGAGCACAATCAGGCAATGTTCTTTGGCCATTCGCCCTCCTAAAATGGAAGTTGATAGAACGCGAAGGCCGCAGCAGGGGGACCGCTGCGGCCCGCATTGTCAATAAAATCCGGGTGAAAAGGGTCTAAGTGTAATATGGAGTCAGCCCCGGTGAGGGGAAACATACCGCGGCTCTACCGCAGCGCAATGTTATCCAGGTTACACTTGGAATCGTATTTAACAGGCGAGGTTGAGGAACGCCCGAACGCCCGCCTCGGCTGACTGCCGGCGGGCCTTTAACGGTAGCTAAGATCTCAATCGAACGGTTGAGATCGGCGCCGTGTGATTTGGCCACAGCCTCAGTGGCGGCCTCCTCGCGGCGTTCCGCAGTATCGGCTTGTGAACCAAGCGCGCTCGCGCCTTCGATTGAACCTCCCCCTTCGCCACGGAGACCTAGTATTTCTACTGCGGCGTTCACTTTTGCCTTTGCTGGAAGGGTCAAATGAGTTCGCGTCACGGCTTCGTCGGGATTTGAGACGCCATGAACAGCGTCCGCGCGATCCGGTATCGCAGATTGGCCTTCGCCTCGGGGGACGAGGCCGACGCGGACCTGCTTCTTAAGCTTGCAGACGAATGCGATAGGGGTGTTCTCTGCACCGCTGAATGGCGTTCGGCCCGGCTAACTCGCAAAAATGAGCAGCCGCCAGAAGTAGCAGACGCCAAGGGGCGGTTTGTGTGGGAGCGATGACCAACAACAGAGCAAGATGATAGCGCAAGTATGCGCCGCAGGAATCTCAAGCGCGAGTTAATTCGCGCCCCGGTGCCGATTACACCGAAAGCGCGACCGGCAGCGGCTGACGATGGACCGCCGGCTCATGCTGGCGATGCGTCCGTGCTATAGAATGATTCCAGCGATCGGTGCCCGCCGATCGCCAATAATCTCAACCAACTCGCGCCGGCTCGCGAGGTCGGCGGAGTTTTTCCTGGTGGCTAGTGATGGGAAACGATCGCCGCTACGCTGAATGCGAATAAGCACGCAGCAGCCAATGAACAGAGTGTAATCGCAATCTGTCTGGGCATTGTGACTTCTCCATCGACGACGGAAAAGGCGAAATCAAAACGGCCCCGGCTCTGAGGGGCGCCATTCTTAGTCTGAAGCGGCGGTCCCGCGGTTCAAGGGTCAGCGCTGAGCGGAGGCAGAGAGAATGATCTTTTGGGCGCTTGTTTCGAATATGATGGTGGTGGCCTGCGCTTTGGCGGCCAACTACCTAGATACCCGTGGCTATTGAAGTTCAGGGCTTGGTTGACTGGCGCCGGCTATCCGTGCTCGCGCACATGGGAAGCGCATCTGCCTAGATTTGGCCGAGGCCGGGAAGGTGCCGGCGCCGGCTAACCGTCAGCACATCTTCCGCCACGACAAAGAGGTGGGTTTCCGGCCAAACGATCGCGCCGTGGAACCGAGCCGCTACCCACCCACCGATGCGGACAATCGACGCGAAGGGAGGGGCAAACGTTGCTGTTGCCGCGCGGGGGCCTCCGCGAACGCTATCCCAATTAGGACACGCTCAGTTTCAAGTTAGGGTACTGGGAACGAATTCACGCCTTGCGGATTGGGTGCCGGTGGTCTGAAAGGTCACACGACCAGCGCAAGGCCCAGGTCGCGCCAGCCCCGGACCTGGGCCTTTTCATTTTCAGAAGCAAAAACGCCGCCCGCTTAAATGGATCGCGGGCGGCGGCTTTCCAGCCCCAGGGGGGATGATGCAAAACCCCGGTAACGGTTAGTCTGATTGAACTCGGGAAGGTTCACTCCGTAGGGGCACTACGACACTCCCCCATCTTTGAATTCGGGGTCCGATTGCGTCCAGTGGATTCCACGAGTGCTAAGCGCCGTTTCAGGGGTCCAATTTCCCGCCGTCGATTGCCCGGAAGGTCCGCTTTACTCGCACCGGCTTATTCGGCTCCGGCGGCAGCACCGCATCAACAAGTCCCAATCGTCCAGACACGATCAGCGACCCTAAGCGCCGCCGTCCGCAGCGCGGCAGGATTTTAGGGTGCCGGCCCTTTAAACGCGGGGAACGGTCGCGGAACAGCCTGCTACCATCTTGCTACCCAAATCGGAGGGAGGGGGCGGGAACGCTCGGGACCGGAATCGAGGAAACGCTAGATAGATCAGTCCTACCCCAGATTGAACATGACAGGAACGGACGCTGGTCGCCGAACTCCAAAACCGGGGGTCGCAGGTTCGAGCCCTGCCACTCCTGCCAGCTAATCCCAGACAATCAGGATCGACAGGCAGGACGGCGGCGGGCCGACAAGCTCGGACCGTGGATCATGCGGACCGGGTAAGCCCTTGATCCGGATCGGGTCCGCTGGCCTCGGCCGCGCGTGTCCCGGCCAGCCCACACCTTGACCTTTGGCCCCATCCGCAGTATCTACCCCGCACTCGCAGCCGGCCCGTTAAACGCGGATTTCCGGCGCGGCTTTGAAATCCCCGAACAATCGAGCCCGGTTTCCCGGCTCATCCTTCGAGACAGAGGGCTGGGCCAACGGCGGCTGTTCGGATCCCTGAAATTCATTCGCGTCTGTCGACGGACGTTGGACATCAAACGATGGCAGTCAGCCCGTTCAAGTTTTTGCAGGAAGTGCGCTCGGAGACCGCCAAGGTCACCTGGCCGACCCGTCGTGAGACCACGATCACCACCATCATGGTGTTCGTGATGGTCGCCGTGGCCTCGATATTCTTCTTCGCCGCCGACCAGATCATCCGTTACCTCATCACCTTCCTTTTGGGCATTCACTGATGGCAACAGCCGCTGCAACCCAATCGACCGACAAGCGCTGGTACATCGTCCACGCTTACTCGAACTTCGAGAAGAAGGTCGCCGAATCGATCCGCGAGCAGGCCAAGCAGCGCGGGCTCGAGGAGCTGTTCGAGCTGGTGCTGGTTCCGACCGAGAAGGTCACGGAAGTGCGCCGCGGCCGCAAGATCGACGCCGAACGCAAGTTCTTCCCGGGCTACGTGCTGGTGAAGATGAAGCTGACCGACGAGGCGTTTCATCTGATCAAGAACACCCCGAAGGTCACGGGCTTCCTCGGCGCCGAGAACAAGCCGATGCCGATCTCGGAAGCCGAGGCCATGCGCATCCTGCACCAGGTGCAGGAGGGCGTGGAACGGCCGAAGGCGTCGGTGTCGTTCGAAATCGGCGAGAACGTGCGCGTGGCCGATGGCCCGTTCGCCTCGTTCTCGGGTGTGGTCGAGGAAATCGACGAGGCGCGCTCGCGCGTGAAGGTCGCGGTGTCGATCTTCGGCCGCGCCACGCCGGTCGAACTGGAATTCGGTCAGGTCGAGAAGGTCTGATCGATTGAGGCGTGAGGCTTCGGTCTCACGCTAGCAAGAGGCCGTGGGAGGGAGAGGGCGGTTGCCAGCCGCATCCGACCCAGACCACGAACCTGAAACCGCTGGCCCTGCCGGCACAACAGGAGTGATACATGGCAAAGAAAGTGACCGGATACCTGAAGCTTCAGGTCCCGGCCGGTGCGGCGAATCCTTCGCCCCCGATCGGTCCCGCGCTTGGTCAGCGC
Organism: Bradyrhizobium sp. MOS001; assembly: GCF_004634465.1. Classification (NCBI taxonomy): domain Bacteria; kingdom Pseudomonadati; phylum Pseudomonadota; class Alphaproteobacteria; order Hyphomicrobiales; family Nitrobacteraceae; genus Bradyrhizobium; species Bradyrhizobium sp. MOS001. The sequence continues at coordinate 187,452 of NZ_SPVJ01000010.1, read as the reverse complement.
GGTCTCAACATCATGGAGTTCTGCAAGGCGTTCAACGCCCAGACCCAGAAGGAAGAGAAGAACACCCCGATTCCCGTCGTGATCACGATCTACGCCGATCGTTCGTTCACGTTCGAGATGAAGACGCCCCCGATGTCCTTCTTCCTCAAGCAGGCCGCCAAGATCCAGTCCGGCTCGAAGGCGCCGGGCCGTGATAAGGCCGGCAAGGTGACCAAGGCGCAGGTGCGCGAGATCGCCGAGAAGAAGATGAAGGATCTCAATTGCGATTCCATCGAGTCGGCCATGAAGATGGTCGAGGGCTCTGCCCGTTCGATGGGTCTGGAAGTGGCGGGGTAAGCGGTCATGGCAATCGGAAAGCGTTTGAACAAAGCCCGCGAAGGTGTTGACCGCGAAAAGCTTTACCCGCTCGCGGACGCCATCAAGATGGTCAAGGAACGCGCCAAGGCGAAGTTCGACGAGACCATCGAGGTCGCGATCAATCTCGGCGTCGATCCGCGTCACGCCGACCAGATGGTCCGCGGCGTCGTGACCCTGCCGAACGGCACCGGTCGTACGCTCCGCGTCGGCGTGTTCGCCCGCGGCGCCAAGGCTGACGAAGCCAAGGCTGCTGGTGCCGACGTCGTCGGTGCCGAGGACCTGGTCGAGAAGGTGCAGAACGGCTCGATCGATTTCGACCGCTGCATCGCCACTCCCGACATGATGCCGCTGGTCGGCCGTCTCGGTAAGGTGCTCGGCCCGCGCGGCCTGATGCCGAACCCGAAGATCGGCACCGTGACCATGGACGTCACCGGTGCGGTGAAGGGTGCCAAGGGCGGCTCGGTCGAGTTCCGCGTCGAGAAGGCCGGCATCTTGCAGGCCGGCGTCGGCAAGGCCTCGTTCTCCGAGGAGAAGCTGGTCGAGAACATCAAGGCCCTGGCCGATGCTGTCTCGAAGGCGAAGCCGGCTGGCTCCAAGGGCACCTACATCCAGCGCGTTGCGGTGTCCTCGACGATGGGCCCCGGCGTGAAGGTCGAGCCGGGCACCATTCTCGGCTAAGGCTTGCCTCGGCTGAGGTTTGGAAATTGCATAAGGCGAGGGGCGGAATTGGGCAACCGATTCCGCCCCTCGTCGTTTGCGGCGGCGTTCATCGGAAACAAGAACCGGGAAACAAGAAAAAATGGCTGACAAGGTCCTGATCTACTCGCGCTTCCCGAAGACGATGATGGCGCGCTTCGCCGAGCGGTTCGAACTGCTCGACACCTGCGGCAAGCCGGCGCGCGAGATGTTTTCGGCCGAAGAGCTCGGCGGCATCCGCGCGATGCTCACCGCTGGCGGCTCGCCGCTCGGGGCAGAGGCGATGGACCTGTTCCCAAAACTCGGCGCCATCGTCTGCTACGGCACCGGCTATGACGGCGTCGACCTGAAGGCGGCCGCCGCGCGCAACATCGCGGTCGGCCACAGCCCCGGTGCCAATGCGGCTTCCGTCGCTGACATCGCGATGACCCTGATGCTGGCGACGACGCGGCGGATCCTGGTCGCCGACCAATATGTCCGCAGCGGCGATTGGGCCGGCTCAAAGCAGTCGCCGATGATGCGGCCGCAGGCCGGCATGCCCGGCCGCCGCATCGGCGTCTACGGCATGGGGGAGATCGGCCGCAAGATTGCGGCCCGCTGCGCCGCCTTCGAGAGCGAGGTCGGCTATTTCAGCCGCAGCAAATACGATCTGCCCTATCAATATTTCCCGACGCTGGAGGCGCTCGCCGACTGGTGCAGCGTGCTGATGATCGCGGTCCGGGCAGGGGCCGAGACCCAGCACGTCGTCAACGCCGATATCCTCGGGCGACTCGGGGAGCACGGCTACGTCGTCAACATCTCCCGCGGCTCTGTGATTGACGAGAAGGCCCTGGTGGCGGCGCTCTCCGACAAGACCATCGCCGGCGCCGGCCTCGACGTCTTCGAGAAGGAACCGCACGCCCCCGACGCGCTGACGGCGCTCCTCAATGTCGTGTTCGCCCCGCATATCGGCGGCCACACCCTCGAATCGCACGTCGCCATGCAGAACTGCGTGCTGGCGAACCTGACGGAGTTCTTCGCGGGCAAGCCGCTGCCATACGGGGTCAAATCGGTCTGAATCGGCCCTTGTCGGGCCGTCTCAAGCCCTGCCGCCAGTCGATTGGAACTGGTGTGAATTTTGCTCTTGGCAAGCGGGCTCCGAGCGGTTAAAGAACCGCTTCCGGACGTGCCGGCCTCGGCTGGCGCGTTCGTGCACGCATTCCGAAAACCCGACAAGACAGGAGATCATTCCTTTTCAGGACGTCCGTTAGGATTTGCCCGAAAAGGAAGGAAAACCCGTCGGTTGGTGGAGTGCGGGCAGGGGTCGGACGGTTCGCCGGCTGACCTTGTCCTGTCCAAGACTGCAGGCGCCCGCGGGAAATTTCGATTTCTCAACGGCTTAATCGCATGGCCTGCATAGACGGGTGAAGACCGGATTTCACTTCGCGCCCAGCTTTAACGGCTGGCTTGCGAAACGGGTCTGGTTCGGACCTCGACACGCCGTGGGCCTTAAGGGCTCCCGGAGGGCAGGCTTTGAATTGTCGTCTCGCCCGGCGCGTGTCCCAGGGGTTTTGGCCCCGAGGTTCAGGTTTTGGGTGGGGCGATGGGTGCAACCCGGCGGTCCCGCTTCTCGCGATGACCGCCAACCGGAAAGAGCTTGCTGTGGAACGAGCGGCAAAAAAGGAAGCGGTCGAACAGCTCAATGGGGTCTTCAAGACCACGAGCGTCGCGGTCGTTGCTCAATATTCCGGCCTGACCGTTGCCCAGATGCAGAAGCTGCGTATGCAGATGAAGCAGGCTGGCGCCTCGGTGAAGGTCTCGAAGAACCGTCTCGCCAAAATTGCTCTTGCAGGCACTGACGTCGTTGCCATCGGCCCCATGCTGAAGGGACCGACCGTGATCGCCACTTCGAACGATCCGGTAGCGGCGCCGAAGGTCGCCGTCGAATTCGCCAAGACGAACGAAAAGTTCGTCATCATTGGCGGCTCGATGGGAAAGACCGTCCTGAATGTCGACAGCGTGAAGGCACTTGCCTCGCTGCCGTCGCTTGATGAACTGCGCGCCAAGATCGTCGGCCTTCTTGTGGCCCCGGCGACCAAGATCGCTCAGCTCGCCAATGCGCCCGCGGGCAAGCTCGCGCGCGTCATCCAGGCTCATGCCTCAAAGGGCGAAGCGGCCTGACGCCCTTCGTAAAACTCAAACCCGAACCAGACTTACACTCAAGGAAACTGAACAATGGCTGACTTGCAGAAGATCGTTGACGACCTCTCGAGCCTCACCGTGCTCGAAGCTGCCGAACTCGCGAAGCTCCTCGAAGAGAAGTGGGGCGTTTCGGCTGCCGCGGCTGTCGCCGTGGCCGGCCCGGCTGGTGGTGGCGCTGCCGCCGCTCCGGCTGAAGAGAAGACCGAGTTCACGGTCGTTCTTGCCGCCGCCGGCGACAAGAAGATCGAGGTCATCAAGGAAGTCCGCGCCATCACCGGCTTGGGCCTGAAGGAAGCAAAGGACCTCGTCGAGGGCGCGCCGAAGCCTGTCAAGGAAGGCGTGAACAAGGACGAAGCCGAGAAGATCAAGGTCCAGCTCGAGAAGGCTGGCGCGAAGGTCGAGCTCAAGTAAGCAACGCTTACTGGCGCGAGATCCCGGGCGAGCATCAGCGAAGCCCGGGGTCTCGGTCCACCCATCTAAGGGTGGGCAATATGCAAAAGGCGTGCGACGGAACATCCCGACGTAGGCCGAACACGAAAAAGTGTTGGGATTTGAAGGTTAACCCCTCGAATCTCTACTATTGTCGCCCCATATCGGTTCGACAGCACGAAAGCGCGGTGGGCAGGGATGCTGGATTCCCTGTAAGCCGTTGGGAGAGCAGGCTATTTCGGGCTTTTGCAGTCCGTGAAGACAATCGTTGTGACGGGCGGGCGTGCCTATGCGCCCCGCGCGTCGTTTTGCGTTTTGAAGGTCTGAAGAACAGATTCAGGACATGACGGTCTGAATCTGGATTTTTGGTCCCCAAAGCGGGTTCGAAAAATTCAACCCGGGGAGCGGTGGCAACCGCGTCCTGGACGGCGCGCCCGGAGCGGGCGACGAAATGAGAGGCCACGATGGCGCAGCAGACATTCACCGGTCGCAAACGCGTTCGCAAGTTCTTCGGACACATCAAGGAAGTCGCCGAGATGCCGAACCTCATCGAGGTTCAGAAGGCGTCCTATGACCAGTTCCTGATGGTCGACGAACCCGCGGGCGGGCGTCTCGACGAGGGCCTGCAGGCTGTGTTCCGCTCGGTGTTCCCGATCTCCGACTTCTCGGGCACCTCGATGCTGGAATTCGTCCGCTACGAGTTCGAGCAGCCGAAATACGACGTCGACGAGTGCCGCCAGCGCGGCATGACCTTCGCGGCACCCCTCAAGGTGACGCTGCGCCTCATCGTGTTCGATATCGACGAGGAAACCGGCGCGAAGTCGGTGAAGGACATCAAGGAGCAGGACGTCTACATGGGCGACATCCCGCTCATGACGATGAACGGCACCTTCATCGTCAACGGCACCGAGCGCGTCATCGTCTCGCAGATGCACCGTTCGCCCGGCGTGTTCTTCGACCACGACAAGGGCAAGACCCATTCCTCGGGCAAGCTGCTGTTCGCCGCTCGCGTCATCCCGTATCGCGGCTCCTGGCTCGACATCGAGTTCGACGCCAAGGACATCGTCTATGCGCGTATCGACCGTCGCCGCAAGATTCCGGTGACGTCGCTGATGTTCGCGCTCGGCCTCGACGGCGAGGCGATCCTGTCCACGTTCTACAAGAAGATTCTCTACAAGCGGACCAAGGAAGGCTGGCGCGTTCCGTTCGACGCCAACCGTTTCCGCGGCTACTCGACCATCAACGACCTGATCGACGCCGACACCGGCAAGGTCGTGCTTGAGGCCGGCAAGAAGCTCACCGTGCGCGGTGCGCGTCAGATGCAGGAGAAGGGCCTGAAGGCGCTGCGGCTGTCCGATGAGGAGCTCGTCGGCAACTATCTCGCCGAGGACCTCGTCAACCCGAAGACCGGCGAGATCCACGCGGAAGCCGGTGAAGAGATCACCGACAAGTCGATGAAGGCCCTCAACGAGCAGGGCTACAAGGAACTGCCGCTGCTCGACATCGACCACGTCAATGTCGGCGCCTACATCCGCAACACGCTCTCGGCCGACAAGAACATGACGCGCGAGGACGCGCTGTTCGACATCTACCGCGTGATGCGTCCGGGCGAGCCGCCGACGCTGGATTCGGCGCAGGCGATGTTCCAGTCGCTGTTCTTCGACGCCGAGCGCTACGACCTGTCCGCGGTCGGTCGCGTCAAGATGAACATGCGCCTCGACCTCGATGCGCCCGACACCCAGCGTACGCTGCGCAAGGAAGACATCCTCTCCGTCATCAAGACGCTGGTGGATTTGCGCGACGGCAAGGGCGAGATCGACGACATCGACCATCTCGGCAACCGCCGTGTGCGCTCGGTCGGCGAGCTCATGGAGAACCAGTACCGCATCGGCCTGCTGCGCATGGAGCGCGCGATCAAGGAGCGCATGTCCTCGGTCGACATCGACACGGTCATGCCGCAGGACCTGATCAACGCGAAGCCGGCGGCTGCCGCCGTGCGCGAGTTCTTCGGCTCCTCGCAGCTCTCGCAGTTCATGGACCAGACCAACCCGCTGTCGGAGATCACCCACAAGCGCCGCCTGTCGGCGCTTGGACCGGGCGGTCTGACCCGCGAGCGCGCCGGCTTCGAGGTGCGCGACGTGCATCCGACGCATTACGGCCGCATCTGCCCGATCGAGACGCCGGAAGGTCCGAACATCGGCCTGATCAACTCGCTCGCGACCTTCGCGCGAGTGAACAAGTACGGCTTCGTCGAGACGCCGTACCGCAAGGTCAAGGACGGTCGCGTCACCGACGAGGTCGTGTACCTCTCGGCGATGGAAGAGGGCCGCTACACGGTCGCGCAGGCCAACGTGCCGCTCGACCCGAAGGGCCGCTTCACCGAGGATCTTGTGGTCTGCCGTCACGCCGGCGAAGTCTTGCCGGTGACGCCGGACAAGGTCGACTACATGGACGTGTCGCCGAAGCAGCTCGTTTCGGTCGCCGCGGCGCTGATCCCGTTCCTCGAGAACGACGACGCCAACCGCGCGCTGATGGGCTCGAACATGCAGCGCCAGGCGGTGCCGCTGGTTCGCGCCGAGGCGCCGTTCGTCGGCACCGGCATGGAAGGCGTGGTTGCGCGTGACTCGGGTGCCGCGATCGCGGCGCGCCGTTCGGGTGTGATCGACCAGATCGACGCGACCCGCGTCGTCATCCGCGCCACGGAAGATCTCGATCCGACCAGGTCGGGCGTCGATATCTACCGTCTGATGAAGTACCAGCGCTCCAACCAGTCGACCTGCATCAACCAGCGTCCGCTGGTGAAGGTCGGCGACATCGTCAAGAAGGGCGACATCATCGCCGACGGTCCGTCGACCGATCTCGGTGAGCTCGCGCTCGGCCGCAACGTGCTGGTCGCGTTCATGCCGTGGAACGGCTACAACTTCGAAGACTCGATCCTGCTCTCCGAGCGGATCGTGAAGGAAGACGTCTTCACCTCGATTCACATCGAGGAGTTTGAGGTGATGGCCCGCGACACCAAGCTCGGCCCTGAGGAAATCACCCGCGACATTCCGAACGTCTCGGAAGAAGCGCTGAAGAACCTCGACGAAGCCGGTATCGTCTACATCGGCGCGGAAGTGCGCGCCGGCGACATCCTGGTCGGCAAGATCACGCCGAAGGGCGAAAGCCCGATGACGCCGGAAGAAAAGCTTCTGCGCGCCATCTTCGGCGAAAAGGCCTCCGACGTTCGCGACACCTCGCTGCGCGTTCCTCCGGGCGTGCAGGGCACGATCGTGGAAGTGCGCGTGTTCAACCGTCACGGCGTCGACAAGGACGAGCGTGCGCTGGCGATCGAGCGGGAAGAGATCGAGCGTCTGGCCAAGGACCGCGACGACGAGCAGGCGATCCTGGACCGCAACGTCTACAACCGTCTTGCCGAGCTCCTCGAGGGACGGCAGGGCATTGCGGGCCCGAAGGGCTTCAAGAAGGACACCAAGATCACCCGTGCAGTGCTCGAGGAGTACCCGAAGTCGCAGTGGTGGCTGTTCGCTTCGCCGAACGACAAGCTGATGGCCGAAATCGAGGCCATGCGGAAGCAGTACGACGAGTCGAAGAAGGGGCTGGAACAGCGCTTCCTCGACAAGGTCGAGAAGCTTCAGCGCGGTGACGAATTGCCGCCCGGCGTGATGAAGATGGTCAAGGTCTTCGTCGCGGTGAAGCGCAAGATCCAGCCCGGCGACAAGATGGCCGGCCGTCACGGCAACAAGGGCGTGGTGTCGAAGATCGTGCCGATCGAGGACATGCCGTTCCTCGAAGACGGTACGCATGCCGACATCGTGCTCAATCCGCTCGGCGTGCCCTCGCGCATGAACGTCGGACAGATCCTCGAGACCCATCTTGGCTGGGCTTGCGCCGGCCTCGGCAAGCGTATCGGCCAGACGGTCGATGCCTATCTGTCGAAGCAGGACATCAAGCCGCTGAAGGAAACCTTGAAGAAGGTCTACGGCGAGGACGAGACGATCAAGTCGCTCAACGACAACGAGTTGATCGAGCTCGGTCACAATCTGAGCCGCGGCGTGCCGATCGCGACGCCGGTGTTCGACGGCGCCAAGGAAGCCGACATCGAGGAGATGCTGAAGCTTGCCGGTCTCGACGCTTCGGGTCAGTCGACCGTCTATGACGGCCGTACCGGCGATGCCTTCGATCGTAAGGTGACGGTGGGCTACATCTACATGCTCAAGCTGCACCATCTCGTGGACGACAAGATCCACGCGCGTTCGATCGGTCCGTACTCGCTCGTCACCCAGCAGCCGCTGGGCGGCAAGGCGCAGTTCGGTGGCCAGCGCTTCGGTGAAATGGAAGTGTGGGCGCTCGAGGCTTACGGCGCGGCGTACACGCTCCAGGAGATGCTGACGGTGAAGTCGGACGACGTCGCCGGCCGTACCAAGGTGTACGAGGCGATCGTCCGCGGCGACGACACGTTCGAGGCCGGTATTCCGGAATCGTTCAACGTGCTGGTCAAGGAAATGCGCTCGCTCGGCCTCAACGTCGACCTGCACAACTCCAAGGTGGGACCGGCGCCGACGTCGGAAGCAGCCGAGTAATACGACCTTTCATGCCCGGCCTTCACGGCCGGGCATCGGCGCCCCTCCCGAGGCCTTGAGGGCAGGGCGCCCCGATTGAGTGATTTTCGAATTTGCGGCCGTAGGCGACCGGCACGCGAGGAGAAGACGATGAACCAAGAAATTATGAATCTCTTCAACCCGACGACTCCGGCTCAGGTCTTCGACCAGATCCGGATTTCGATCGCGTCTCCTGAGAAGATTCTGTCCTGGTCCTACGGCGAGATCAAGAAGCCGGAGACCATCAACTACCGTACCTTCAAGCCCGAGCGCGACGGCCTGTTCTGCGCCCGCATCTTCGGGCCGATCAAGGACTACGAGTGCTTGTGCGGCAAGTACAAGCGCATGAAGTACAAGGGCATCATCTGCGAGAAGTGCTCGGTCGAGGTCACGCTGTCGCGTGTCCGGCGCGAGCGCATGGGCCATATCGAGCTCGCAGCCCCCGTCGCCCACATCTGGTTCCTGAAGTCGCTGCCCTCGCGCATCGGCCTTCTGCTGGACATGACGCTGAAGGATCTCGAGCGGATCCTCTACTTCGAATATTACGTCGTGCTCGAGCCGGGCCTCACCGCGCTCAAGGACCGTCAGCTCTTGTCGGAAGACGAGTATCTGAAGGCGCAGGACGAGTACGGCCAGGATTCCTTCACCGCCATGATCGGCGCGGAAGCGATCCGCGAGCTGCTCAAGGGCATGGACCTCGAGAAGCTCGAAGCCACCTTGCGCCTCGAGATGCAGGAGACCGACTCCGACATCAAGCACAAGAAGCTCGCCAAGCGCCTGAAGATCGTGGAAGCGTTCCGCCACTCCGGCAACAAGCCGGAATGGATGATCATGACCGTGGTTCCAGTGATTCCGCCGGACCTGCGTCCGCTGGTGCCGCTGGACGGCGGCCGCTTCGCGACCTCGGACCTCAACGACCTCTACCGCCGCGTCATCAACCGCAACAACCGCTTGAAGCGGCTGATGGAGCTGCGCGCGCCGGACATCATCATCCGCAACGAGAAGCGCATGCTTCAGGAAGCGGTCGATGCGCTGTTCGACAACGGCCGCCGCGGCCGCGTCATCACGGGTGCCAACAAGCGTCCGCTGAAGTCGCTCGCCGACATGCTCAAGGGCAAGCAGGGTCGCTTCCGTCAGAACCTGCTCGGCAAGCGCGTCGACTATTCGGGCCGTTCGGTGATCGTGGTCGGTCCCGAGCTGCGCCTGCATCAGTGCGGCCTGCCGAAGAAGATGGCGCTCGAGCTGTTCAAGCCGTTCATCTATTCGCGGCTTGACGCGAAGGGCCTGTCCACCACCGTGAAGCAGGCGAAGAAGCTGGTCGAGAAGGAGCGGCCCGAGGTCTGGGACATCCTGGACGAGGTCATCCGCGAGCATCCGGTGCTGCTCAACCGCGCACCGACGCTGCATCGTCTCGGCATCCAGGCGTTCGAGCCCGTGCTGATCGAGGGCAAGGCGATCCAGCTGCATCCGCTGGTCTGCGCCGCGTTCAACGCCGACTTCGACGGCGACCAGATGGCCGTGCACGTTCCGCTGTCGCTCGAGGCGCAGCTGGAAGCGCGCGTCCTGATGATGTCGACCAACAACATCCTGCATCCGGCGAACGGCCAGCCGATCATCGTGCCGTCGCAGGACATCGTGCTCGGTCTCTACTACGTCTCGATCATGCGTGAAGGCCTGCCCGGCGAGGGCAAGATCTTCGGCGACATGGCCGAGCTCGAGCACGCGCTGCACGCGAAGGTCATCCACCTCCACACCAAGATCAAGTATCGGTGGCAGGGCATGGACGAGACCGGCAAGGTCTCGACGCGCTGGATCGAGACCACCGCGGGTCGCGTCATGCTCGGCAACCTGCTGCCGAAGAACCCGCGGATTTCGTACGAGATCATCAACAAGCTGATGACCAAGCGCGAAATCTCGGGCGTGATCGACCAGGTCTACCGTCACTGCGGCCAGAAGGAGACTGTGATCTTCTGCGACCGCATCATGGCGCTCGGCTTCTACAACGCGTTCAAGGCCGGCATCTCGTTCGGCAAGGACGACATGGTCGTGCCGCACTCCAAGTGGAAGATCGTCGACACCACCCGTACGCTGGCGAAGGATTTCGAGCAACAGTACAACGACGGTCTGATCACCCATGGCGAGAAGTACAACAAGGTCGTCGACGCCTGGTCGAAGGCCACGGAAGAAATCGCCAAGGCGATGATGAAGGAGATCTCCTCGACCAAGAAGACGGCGAGCGGGGCGGATGCCGACATCAACTCGATCTACATGATGGCTCACTCCGGTGCCCGCGGTTCGCCGGCCCAGATGCGCCAGCTCGCCGGCATGCGCGGCCTGATGGCCAAGCCGTCGGGTGAGATCATCGAGACGCCGATCATCTCGAACTTCAAGGAAGGCCTCTCGGTGCTCGAGTACTTCAACTCGACCCACGGCGCCCGTAAGGGCCTCGCGGACACCGCGTTGAAGACCGCGAACTCGGGCTACCTGACCCGTCGTCTCGTCGACGTGGCGCAGGACTGCATCATCACGCAGAACGACTGCGGCACCAAGCTCGGCATCAAGATGCGCGCCATCGTCGATGCCGGCACCGTGGTTGCCTCGCTCGGCTCGCGCATCCTTGGCCGTACGGCCTGCGAAGACGTGCGTGACAGCTCGGGCAAGGTGATCATCAAGCGCGGTACGCTGATGGAAGAGAGCCATCTGGACGCCATCCACCAGGGTGGCGTGCAGGAGGTGAAGATCCGCTCGGCACTGACCTGCGAGCTCGTCAACGGCATCTGCGGCATGTGCTACGGCCGCGACCTCGCCCGCGGCACGCCTGTCAACCACGGTGAAGCCGTCGGCGTCATCGCGGCGCAGTCGATCGGCGAGCCCGGCACCCAGCTGACCATGCGCACCTTCCACATCGGTGGTGCGGCGCAGCTCAACGAGCAGTCGTTCGTCGAATCCAACTTCGACGGCAAGATCGTGATCAGGAACAAGGCCATCGCCCGCAACAGCGAAGGTCACCTGGTCGCGATGGTCCGCAACATGGTGATCGCGATCGTCGATGCCGACGGCACCGAGCGTGCGACGCACCGTATCCAGTACGGTTCGCGCCTGCACGTCGACGAGGGCGACACCGTCAAGCGCGGCCAGCGCATCGTCGAGTGGGATCCCTACACCCGTCCGCTGCTCACCGAAGTCGAAGGTACCATCGGCTTCGAGGATCTGGTCGAGGGGCAGTCGATCTCGGAAACGCTCGACGAGGCCACCGGTATCGCCAAGCGCGTGGTCATCGACTGGCGCTCGACCCGCGGCGGCGCGGACCTCCGTCCGGCCATCGTGGTCAAGGGCAAGGACGGCAAGGTGCTCAAGCTCGCCCGTGGCGGCGATGCCCGCTACATGCTGTCGGTCGATGCCATTCTCTCGGTCGACGTCGGAGCCAAGGTCAATACGGGCGACATCCTCGCCCGTGTCTCGACCGAAAGCGCCAAGACGCGTGACATCACCGGCGGTCTGCCGCGGGTGGCGGAACTGTTCGAGGCACGGCGTCCGAAGGATGCGGCGATCATCGCCGAAATCTCGGGCACCATCCGGTTCGGACGCGACTACAAGAACAAGCGTCGCATCTCGATCGAGCCGATGGACAAGACCGACGAGGCACGCGAGTACCTGATCCCGAAGGGTAAGCACATCCACCTTCAGGACGGCGACGTCGTCGAAAAGGGCGACTTCATCGTCGAAGGCAACCCGGCGCCGCACGACATCCTGGCGGTCAAGGGCATCGAGGAGCTCGCGGCCTATCTGGTCAACGAGATCCAGGAAGTCTACCGGCTCCAGGGCGTGCTCATCAACGACAAGCACATCGAGGTGATTGTCCGTCAGATGCTCCAGAAGGTGGAAGTCACCGACCAGGGCGATACGGACATGATCTCCGGCGAGCAGGTCGACAAGATCGAGTTCGACGCGCTCAACGAGAAGGCGAAGGAAGAGGGCAAGAAGATCGCTACGGGAACGCCGGTTCTGCTCGGCATCACCAAGGCGAGCCTCCAGACCCGCTCCTTCTTCTCGGCGGCCTCGTTCCAGGAGACCACCCGCGTCCTCACGGAAGCGGCGGTCAACGGCAAGGTCGATCCGCTCGAAGGTCTCAAGGAGAACGTCATCGTCGGCCGGCTGATCCCGGCGGGCACCGGCGCCTCCATGGCCAAGATCCGCGAAGTCGCGATGAAGCGCGACAAGCTGATCCTGGACGAGCGCGAGAAGCAGGCGGCCGTCGTGTCGCCCGCGCCTGAAGCGGAGCTTCCTGCGCTGCCTCCTGCGGAATAATTGTTCATCCGTAGGAATACCGAGGACAATGAAAAGGCCGGCGCAAGCCGGCCTTTTTGCTGCTTTGTTTGCCTGTTGCGGTGCAGGATCAACCTTTGTTCATCTTTCCTTCAGGCGCAAAAGCGCTTCTGCTAAGGGAAGTTAGACCGGTGGTCCCGTGACGGGGGCAGGGCCGGAGACCACGGAACTCATATGCTTGATCTCGCAATCGTAGGCGGCGGCCCCGGCGGGCTGATGAGCGCCTGGTACTTGAAGCGTAAGCTCGGCGACCTCTGCCGCATCACCATCTACGAGGCCTCCGACCGGCTCGGCGGCAAGATCGTCACGCGCAAATTCGATTCCGCGCCGGCGATGTACGAGGCCGGCGTTGCCGAGATCTACGACTACTCGATGACGGGTCCCGATCCGCTGCGCGAGCTGATCCAGCATTTCGGACTTCAGACCATTCCGATGGACGCCGAGCAGGTGCAGTTCGGCGGCGAGCTCCTCAACGACGTCGCGGGCATGCGCCGCAAATACGGCGCCAAGGCTGCAGCTGCGATCGAGGCGTTCCGGAACCGCTGCGCCGAGGCGATGACGCCGATCGAATATTACGAGGGCGTCGGCGCGCACGACAACGAGAATCCCTGGGCCTACAAGACCGCCGAGCAGGTGCTCGACGAGGAGGTCGAGGACGAAACCGCAAAGCGTTTCTTCAAGGTGATGGCGCGCTCCGACATCGCGACCGAAAGCCACAACACCAACGGGCTCAACGCGCTCAAGAACTACCTGATGGATGTCGACGGCTATATCGGCCTCTATTCCATACAGAACGGCAACGAGCAGCTGATCGAGTGCCTGCAGTCGGAGGTCAACGCCGACGTCCAGCTCAATCACCGCGTGCTCACCGTCGGCAAGGCGCCGACCGGCCGCTACCAGCTCAAGATGATGAACGGCAAGGGGCCGGAGACGCGCGACTTCGACCTCGTGCTGGTCTGCCTGCCGCATTCGTGGCTCGCGACCATGGGCTGGGAAGGCGAGCAGCTCCGCAAGTCGATGGTCAAGCACGTCTCGTATTTCGATCGTCCCGCGCACTATCTGCGCGTCTCGATCCTGTTCGACGCGCCGTTCTGGGGCGAGAAGATTTCCGGCGCCTGGTTCATGTCGGAAGCCTTCGGCGGCTGCTGCGTCTACAACGAGGGCGCGCGCCATGACGTTGGCAAGCACGGCGTGCTGAACTGGCTGATTCCCGGCTCCGACGCGCTCGCCTTCGCCAATTTGTCGGATCAGGAGCTGATCGACGCCGCACTGAAATCGCTGCCCGCCTCGCTCGGCGATGCGCGTTCGCATTTCGTGGAAGGCAAGATCCACCGCTGGCTGTCGTCGGTGAACGCCATCCCCGGCGGTCTGCCCGTGCGCGACGTCATGACCAATCACCGGCCGGAGCCGAAGGAGCATCCCGGCATCGTGGTGGTCGGCGATTATCTGTTCGACTCCACGCTGAACGGTCTGCTCGACTCCTCGGACGCGGCGACCGACATCATCCTGACCGAGATGATGCGCCTGCGCCGCGAGCGCGGACAGGAGGAGGGCGAGCCGGTCTCGGACAAGATCGACCGCGACTATTTCGAGAACTATCGCGGCCTCGGTCCCTACAGCGAAGCCTGGCGCCACTTCACCGATCCCGATTATCTGACCAGGCTGATCGGCATCGTCTGGGGCAAGGCCAAGGGCGCCAAGCTGCTGGTCGCGGGCTCGGCCAGCGGCGAACTGGTGGGCGCGCTGCGCGACCGCGGCATCGATGCCTTCGGCATCGAGAACAACCGCGCCATCCACGCCAGGACGCCGAAGGCGCTGAAGAAGTACAACAAGCTCGGCTCGATCACCGACATGCCGTTCAAGGATGGCGCCTTCGACTTCGTGTTCGAGACCAGCCTCTGCCATGTTTCCCCGAAGCAGGTGGTCCGCGCGATCCGCGAACTGAACCGCGTGGTCAAGACCGGCCTCGTGTTCGGCTCGATCACCTCGGACATGGCTTCAGTGGTGATCGACCGCTACGACCTGCTGCGCGGCGTCAAGAAGCTCGGCACCTGGTGGGAATGGTCCGAGCTGTTCTTCGGCAACGGCTTTGACCTGTCGATGCATCGCAAGGACTGCACCGATGCGCTCTGGGAGGCGACGCTTGCTGCCAACAAGGGCCCGGGTCAGTGGTACGCCGACGCCGACAGCCTGCGTTATTCCTTCTTCGACAAGGTCGAGGATGAGGACGACGACTAGAGACGGGATCGGACCGGCCTAGCCAATTGCTTTGCCGAATTCGTCATGATCGCATAGAATCGGTGCGATAGCGGTTGCCGCTATTTCCTGCTTTCTCCGCGGTCATGCCGGCCGTCAGCATCGGTTGGTTTCATGGCGTCCAAGCCCCTCCCGCCCGACAAACAGAAACTCGCCACGGAAGAGGCGGCCGAGCTCGACGACAAGCTTGTCCCCGTCAAGGCGGACCTCGAAGACGACGAGGACGACGAAGACGAGGAGGACGAGCTGGAGCTCGACGATGAGGACGAGGAGCTCGTCGTCTTTACCGCGCGCGAGGCCGCAGGCGCGCTCGCGACCATCCTGGGTTTCGTCAAGCCGTTCCTGTCCAACTACAAGCGGATGCTGTCATTCGTGGCGTTCGGCGTCTGCGTCGAGACGCTGTTCAACGTCATCATGCCGCTCAGCCTGAAGTACCTGATCGACGACGCGCTCGGCGAGGAGGATTTCCAGGCGCTCTACAAGATCCTCGGCGTGCTCGCGGTCGCCGGCATCTTCACCTCGATCGTGGCGGTCTGGTACGAGCGCTGGGACGCTAGGCTGGCTGCCTGCATCATCTCCGATGTCCGCAAGCGCCTGTTCGAGCATGTCCAGGACCTGCCGGCGGCCTATTTCGGCCGCACCAAGCGCGGCGAGATCCTGTCGCGCTTTTCCGTCGACCTTTCGGCCTTCGAGGGCTCGGTCAAGACCTTCGCCAACAGTGCAGCGCTGCCGTTCCTGGAATTGATCGCCGGCATCATCCTGATGTTGTTCCTGAACTGGCAGCTCGCCGCGGTCGCGCTGCTGGTGTTCCCGATCACGCTGATCGGGCCGCGCATCCTCACCCCGAAGGCGGTGCAGGCCAATTACGAGCAGAAGCAGAACGAGAGCGCGCTGCTCGGCATGGTGCAGGAGAATGTGGCCGCGCAGGCCGTGATCAAGGCGTTCAGCCTGCAACGCAAGATGTTCGGCTTCTTCAGCTTCCGCAACGACGAGACCCGCCGCAAGATCGCTTCGGCTGCGTTCCTGTCGACCATGGTGGAGCGGACGGTCACTATTTCGGTGCTGCTGCTGCACCTCGTCGTGCTCGCAATCGGCGCCTATCTGGCGACCAAGGGCCAGATCACCATCGGCACCTTCGTCACCTTCGAGAGTGCGTTCTGGGAGGTCTCCTACAACATCGCCCACGTGATGCACTTCATCCCGGTGTCGATCTCCTCGGCCGCCGCCATCCGCCACATGCAGGAGCTGCTGGACGAGCCGACGCGCGGCGCCGATCGTCCCGGCGCGCCCGATCTGCCGCGCATCACCAACGACATCACCTTCGACCACGTGACGTTCCAGTACGAAGGCAGCCAGACGCCGGTGCTGGACAATCTCAGCCTCAAGCTCAACGCCGGCAAGCGCATCGCCATCGTCGGCCCCTCGGGCTCCGGCAAGAGCACGCTGCTCAATTTGATCCTGCGGCTGTACGTGCCCAACGAGGGGCGCGTCGCCATCGACGGCGTCGACGTCCGCAAGGTGACGCTGGATTCGCTGCGCCGGAGCATGGCGGTGGTGTTCCAGGAGAACATGCTGTTCAACATGTCGATTCGCGAGAACATCCGGCTCGGCAAGGAAGGCGCGACCGACGAGGAGGTGGAGGACGCCGCCAAGAAGGCCGAGATCCACCGCTACATCATGAGCCTGCCGCAGCGCTACGACACGCCGGTCGGCGAGCGCGGCGATACGCTGTCGGGCGGCCAGCGCCAGCGCATCGCGATCGCGCGCGCGGTCATCCGTAACCCTTCCGTGCTGCTGCTGGACGAAGCCACCTCGGCGCTCGACCAGACCACCGAGGCCGCGATCAACCGCACGCTGCTGAAGGTCGCGAAGGGGCGCACCATGATCTGGTCGACCCATCGCCTGACCTCCGTGGTCGAGATGGACGAGATCATCGTGATCTCAGGGGGCAGGGCGATCGAGCGCGGCTCGCATGCCGAGCTGCTCGCCAGGAACGGCACCTATCGCAAGCTGTGGAACGACCAGATCCACCAGCCGCATGGCGCTGTGGCTCAGGCCGATGACGACAGCGACGATGACGACGAGGATGATGAGGACGAGGACGACGAGGAGGCGTGACCGAGGAAGTTCGGCTCCAGATGAATTGCTCCTCCGAGCGGCCGCAGCAAGCCTTGAACTGTCCAAGCGATGAAGCGCGCCCAGCGATGCGCGGTCCAGTAGGGACTCGTCGCGGTCGTGACAGAGCGGAACTCGAACGCCTTCGCCGCCGACCATTCGTCGCAGGCCCGCTTGACCGGATCGGCGTAGAAGGTGGCGATCTTGGCCCCGTCCATCCCGTCGGAGGCGAGCCACTCCGGGATATGGACGTTGCAGAGCCGCTCGACGTCGATGAAGACCTTGTCACAGCCGGTGCCGGCGGCGGGGCAGGAGGTCGAGAACGCATCGCCCACCAGCACGAGGCCGGGCTGGCCGCTTGCGTCGTTCACATAGAGGTCGACCGGACGGATCTTGATCTCGCCGGCGATGTCGAAGGCGCCGGTGATGCGCTTGAGCCGGGGCAGGGCGGCGTTCAGCGTCTCGGCTGGCGCGCGGCGCAATTCGCGCAGCCATGGGTCGTCGACGCCGCGATAGACGAACAGATTGGCGCGCATCCGCGGACCGGTCGGAAACAGCGTGATGTAGGGGATTCGGTCGCTCGGCCGTTCCGAGAAATAGGTCAGCGCCGGGAAGTCGAACGAATTCCGCCCCGCCGGCACCACGTCGAACCCGATCGAGATCGAATGGCAGGCGCTGATGATTTTTCGCGCGATGCCGAGCTGGTGGCGCAGGCCGACGTTCAGGCCGTTGGCGAGCATGACGAGTCGGGCCGAGATCGTCTCCTCATTGGAGAGCGTGATCTTTTGCCGCTCCGGGCTCGTCGAGAGCGAGACCGCCTTTGCACAGATGCGCTCGACGCCAGCAGGGATCTCGTCGCGGACGGCGTTGACGAGCGAATCGTAGAGGATGTTGAACTGCCGACTCGGCGCCTTGTCGAGCAACCGGCCGAATCGGGCGATCCAGTTTTCGCCGGCAAAGGTCGCGCGGCGCAGCACCGATTCTCCGATTCCGGTCTTCAGGAATCGCTCGACCTGGACGTGACCACTGAGTTTTTCGACTCGAAAGTCCGCCGGATAGCTCGCATGCGGGTCGATCAGCACCGTCGAAATGCTGGCGCGGCCGAGCATTGCGGCGGCGGTTGAGCCGGACAATCCCCCGCCGATAATGGCAATGTCGGTGTAGCGCATGGTGCAAATCTCTGCCGCAGGCGGCAGATTGACGCATCAACAGGAAAAAAAACCTTAGCACGGGTTATAAAAGTACATTTAGCCCGGGTATAAATTGTTTTTGGGCTGGCGGAACAGGCGTCCGGTCCCCATATCCGACAGGCGCGGTGAGTGCGGGCAAACAGCGATTTCGTCAGGTGGCAGAAGCGTTTTCTGACTGTCGTTTCACCTTGACTTGGCCGACTCTCACTTATAGAAAGCGCCTCACTTAACGACAGGCGGTGAGCATCGCCAGCGTCGGAACGGGCCACCCGTTGATCCGCAGGGATTAGATCCCCAAGGATCGGATCCTCAGGGATCGCTAAGACGGGCACCAACCTCGACGAATGCCGCTCAAACGCTGTCGATCATAGCTAGGCAATGCCAGTGCGATTTTAGGTCTCTTGAGCTCGTTCTCTTGAGGTCGAATTCGGATGCATGACCTCGGTGCGCGGGCCGCAGCTTTATGCTGATTGGCCTGAAACTGCGGTCCTCTGTGGCGTCGTAACGCTTTCCGCTCGGTGATGGAGCGGTTGGCGCGATTTCGCTTTGTGCGGATTGTTCCGTGCGAGGCGACCTCGTCGGGCGGGTGGCCCGAAAAGAATTGCGGTTCCGGCAACGGGCCGCGCCAAGACAGCGGACCCGGAAGGGGCCGCGGCAGAACAAAGGGTAAGGCCAGGATGCCGACGATCAACCAGCTGATCGCTCAACCGCGTGAAGTGCAGAAGTCGCGCAAGAAGGTGCCGGCGCTGCAGCAGTCGCCGCAGAAGCGTGGTGTTTGCACCCGCGTCTACACCACGACCCCGAAGAAGCCGAACTCGGCGCTTCGTAAGGTCGCCAAGGTGCGCCTGACGAACGGCTTCGAGGTGATCGGCTACATCCCCGGCGAAGGTCATAACCTCCAGGAGCACTCGGTGGTCATGATCCGCGGCGGCCGCGTCAAGGACTTGCCCGGCGTGCGCTACCACATCCTCCGCGGCGTTCTGGATACCCAGGGCGTCAAGAACCGTAAGCAGCGTCGTTCGAAGTACGGCGCCAAGCGTCCGAAGTAAACGGGAACCAGCTCAATGTCTCGTCGCCACTCAGCGGAAAAGCGCGAAGTTCTCCCGGATCCGAAGTTCGGGAACATCATCGTCACGAAGTTCATGAACTCGGTGATGTACGCCGGCAAGAAGTCGGTCGCCGAAGGCATCGTCTACGGTGCGTTTGGCATCATCGAAGCCAAGACCAAGCAGAGTCCGCTCGGCGTGTTCGAGCAGGCGCTCGAGAACGTCATGCCGACGATCGAAGTGCGCTCCCGCCGCGTCGGCGGCGCGACCTACCAGGTTCCGGTCGAAGTTCGCTCGACCCGCCGTCAGGCGCTGGGCATCCGCTGGCTGATCTCGGCTGCGCGCGAGCGCAACGAGAAGACGATGACCGAGCGACTCTCGGCTGAGCTGCTCGACGCCTCGAACAACCGCGGCAACGCCGTCAAGAAGCGTGAAGACGTGCACCGGATGGCGGAAGCCAACCGCGCCTTCTCGCACTATCGCTGGTAACGGCGAAACACGGAATCTAAGGAACAGCCCATGCCTCGCGTTCATGCCATAGAGAACTACCGCAATTTCGGTATCATGGCGCATATCGATGCCGGCAAGACCACGACCACCGAGCGCATCCTCTATTACACCGGCAAGAGCCACAAGATCGGCGAAGTGCACGAAGGTGCCGCGACGATGGACTGGATGGAGCAGGAGCAGGAGCGTGGCATCACGATCACCTCGGCTGCCACCACCGCATTCTGGGCCGGCAAGCGCCTGAACATCATCGACACCCCCGGCCACGTCGACTTCACCATCGAAGTCGAGCGTTCGCTGCGCGTGCTCGATGGCGCCGTCTGCGTGCTCGACTCGAACCAGGGCGTCGAGCCCCAGACCGAGACCGTCTGGCGCCAGGGCGACAAGTATAAGGTTCCGCGCATCGTCTTCGCCAACAAGATGGACAAGACGGGTGCCGACTTCTTCAAGTGTCTGGCCGACATCGTTGACCGCCTCGGCGCCAAGCCGATCGCGATCCAGCTTCCGATCGGTGCCGAGAACAACTTCAAGGGTCTCGTCGACCTCGTGAAGATGCAGGGTATCATCTGGAACGATGAATCGCTCGGCGCGAAGTTCGACTATGTCGACATCCCGGAAGATATGGTCGAGCAGGCCAAGGAATACCGCGAGAAGATGGTGGAAGCCGCCGTCGAGCTCGACGATGACGCATTGGCCGCCTTCCTCGACGGCAACGAACCGGATGAAGCGACGCTGAAGCGGCTGATCCGCAAGGCGGTGCTGACCGGCGCGTTCTATCCCGTGCTGTGCGGCTCGGCCTTCAAGAACAAGGGCGTGCAGCCGCTGCTCGACGCCGTCGTCGACTATCTGCCGTCGCCGATCGACGTGCCCGCGATCAAGGGCACCGACGACCGCGGCAACGAGGTCGTGCGCAAGGCCGACGACAAGGAGCCGCTCGCGCTGCTCGCGTTCAAGATCATGGACGACCCGTTCGTCGGCACCATCACCTTCTGCCGCATCTACTCCGGCGTCCTGCAGAGCGGCACCGGTGTCGTGAACTCGACGCGCGAGAAGAAGGAGCGCATCGGGCGCATGCTGCTGATGCATGCGAACAACCGCGAGGACATCAAGGAAGCCTATGCCGGCGACATCGTCGCGCTGGCCGGCCTGAAGGAAGCGCGCACCGGTGACACGCTGTGCGATCCCGACAAGCAGGTGATCCTGGAGAAGATGGAATTCCCCGAGCCGGTCATCGAGATCGCGATCGAGCCGAAGTCCAAGGCCGACCAGGAAAAGCTGGGCGTGGCGCTGGCGAAGCTCGCCGCGGAGGATCCGTCCTTCCGCGTGTCGACCGACCAGGAGTCCGGCCAGACCATCCTCAAGGGCATGGGCGAACTCCATCTCGACATCAAGGTCGACATCCTCAGGCGTACCTACAAGGTCGACGCAAACATCGGCGCGCCGCAGGTTGCGTTCCGTGAGCGCGTCACCAAGAAGGCCGAGGTCAAGTACACCCACAAGAAGCAGACCGGCGGTACCGGTCAGTTCGCGGAAGTGTCGATCGTGGTCGAGCCGAACGAGCCCGGCAAGGGCTACGAGTTCGAGTCCAAGATCGTCGGCGGTGCGGTTCCGAAGGAATACATCCCCGGCGTCGAAAAGGGCCTCAACAGCGTGATGAGCTCTGGTGTCGTCGCGGGCTTCCCCGTGGTCGACGTCAAGGTTCAGCTCGTCGACGGCAAGTACCACGACGTCGACTCGTCGGCGCTCGCCTTCGAAATCGCATCGCGCGCGGCATTCCGCGAAGCGCTGCAGAAGGGCAAGTCCGTCCTGCTCGAGCCGATCATGAAGGTCGAAGTGGTGACCCCGGAAGACTACACCGGCTCGGTCATCGGCGACCTGAATTCCCGGCGCGGTCAGATCCAGGGTCAGGACATGCGCGGCAACGCCAACGTCATCAACGCGATGGTGCCGCTCATGAACATGTTCGGGTACGTGAACAACCTGCGCTCGATGAGCCAGGGTCGCGCGACCTTCACCATGCAGTTCGACCACTACGCAGAAGCGCCGGCCAATGTGTCGGCAGAAGTCCAGAAGAAGTTTGCCTGATTGTCGTCGGTCTCGAACTGACGATTGAACGGAGAGTCAAATGGCCAAAGCAAAGTTTGAACGTAACAAACCGCACTGCAACATCGGCACCATCGGTCACGTCGACCATGGCAAGACGTCGTTGACGGCTGCGATCACCAAGATCCTCGCCGAGACCGGCGGTGCGACGTTCACGGCGTACGACCAGATCGACAAGGCGCCGGAAGAGAAGGCGCGCGGCATCACGATCTCGACGGCGCACGTCGAGTACGAGACCAAGAACCGCCACTATGCCCACGTCGACTGCCCGGGCCACGCCGACTACGTGAAGAACATGATCACCGGCGCCGCCCAGATGGACGGTGCGATCCTGGTCGTGTCGGCCGCTGACGGCCCGATGCCGCAGACCCGCGAGCACATCCTGCTTGCCCGCCAGGTCGGCGTGCCTGCGCTCGTCGTGTTCCTCAACAAGTGCGACATGGTCGACGATCCGGAACTGCTCGAGCTCGTCGAGCTCGAAGTCCGCGAGCTGCTCTCGAAGTACGACTTCCCGGGCGACAAGATCCCGATCATCAAGGGTTCGGCGCTCGCCGCTCTCGAAGATTCCGACAAGAAGCTCGGCCATGACGCCATCCTCGAGCTGATGAAGAATGTCGACGAGTACATTCCGCAACCGGAGCGTCCGGTCGACCAGCCCTTCCTGATGCCGGTTGAAGACGTGTTCTCGATCTCGGGCCGCGGCACCGTCGTGACCGGCCGTGTCGAACGCGGCATCGTCAAGGTCGGCGAGGAAATCGAGATCGTCGGTCTGCGCGCCACGCAGAAGACCACGGTCACGGGCGTCGAAATGTTCCGCAAGCTGCTCGATCAGGGCCAGGCCGGCGACAACATCGGTGCGCTGCTCCGCGGCACCAAGCGCGAGGACGTCGAGCGCGGCCAGGTGCTGTGCAAGCCGGGTTCGGTCAAGCCGCACACCAAGTTCAAGGCTGAGGCCTACATCCTCACCAAGGAAGAGGGCGGCCGCCACACCCCGTTCTTCACCAACTACCGTCCGCAGTTCTACTTCCGCACCACCGACGTGACCGGTGTCGTGCATCTGCCGGAAGGCACCGAGATGGTGATGCCGGGCGACAACATCGCGATGGAAGTACACCTGATCGTGCCGATCGCGATGGAAGAGAAGCTCCGCTTCGCGATCCGCGAAGGTGGCCGCACCGTCGGCGCCGGCGTCGTCGCCTCGATCATCGAGTAATTACGAGAATAGGGATTGGCGCGTAGCGAGTGTGACATTCGCTATTCGCTATTCGCCACCCCCCACTAAAGAGAGACCACGGCAATGAACGGCCAAAACATTCGTATCCGTCTCAAGGCGTTCGACCATCGTATCCTCGATACGTCGACCCGCGAGATCGTGAACACGGCGAAGCGCACCGGCGCGCAGGTCCGCGGACCCATTCCGCTGCCCACCCGCATCGAGAAGTTCACCGTCAACCGTTCGCCTCACGTCGACAAGAAGAGCCGCGAGCAGTTCGAGATGCGCACTCACAAGCGCCTGCTCGACATCGTCGATCCGACCCCGCAGACCGTCGATGCTTTGATGAAGCTCGACCTGGCCGCCGGTGTCGACGTCGAGATCAAGCTCTAAGATTTTTGGATCACGTTCGCGACTAGCGGACAGAAAGAACAGGAAGCACGCCGATGCGCTCCGGAGTGATCGCACAAAAGGTCGGGATGACGCGGGTCTTTACAGAGGCCGGCGAACATATCCCCGTGACCGTGCTGAAGCTCGGCAATTGCCAGGTCGTAGGCCACCGCACTGAAGAGAAGAACGGTTACGTCGCGCTCCAGCTTGGTTCTGGCAGCCGCAAGACCGTGTACATGCCCAAGGCAGAGCGCGGCCAGTTCGCGGTCGCCAAGGTCGAGCCGAAGCGGCAGGTCGAGGAATTCCGCGTCTCCGCGGATGCCATGATACCCGTTGGCGCCGAGATCCTTGCCGATCATTTCGTCGTCGGTCAGTTCGTCGACGTCACCGGCACCTCGGTCGGTAAGGGCTTCGCCGGCGGTATGAAGCGCTGGAACTTCGGCGGTCTGCGCGCCACCCACGGTGTGTCGGTCTCGCACCGCTCGATCGGTTCGACCGGTGGCCGTCAGGACCCCGGCAAGACCTGGAAGAACAAGAAGATGCCCGGCCACATGGGTGTCGACCGCATCACCACGCTCAACCTTCGAGTCGTTCAGCTCGATGTCGAGCGCGGCCTGATCCTCGTCGAAGGCGCCGTTCCCGGCTCCAAGGGCGGTTGGATCCGCGTGCGCGACGCTGTCAAGAAGCCGCTGCCGAAGGATGCTCCGAAGCCCGGCAAGTTCAAGGTTGCTGGCGAAGCGGACGCTGCTCCGGCTGCGCAGGAGGCGTGAGATGGAATTGAAGGTCACGACCCTCGAAGGTAAGGAAGCCGGCTCGGTCCAGCTTTCCGACGCCATTTTCGGCCTCGAGCCGCGCCAGGACATCATTGCGCGTTGCGTGCAGTGGCAGCTCAACAAGCGTCAGGCCGGCACTCACAAGGCCAAGGGCCGCGCCGAGATCTGGCGCACCGGCAAGAAGATGTACAAGCAGAAGGGCACCGGCGGTGCTCGTCACGGCTCGGCCCGCGTGCCGCAGTTCCGCGGCGGTGGCCGTGCCTTCGGTCCGGTGGTGCGTTCGCACGCCACCGACCTGCCGAAGAAGGTCCGCGCGCTTGCCCTCAAGCATGCGCTGTCGGCCAAGGCCAAGGACGGCGATCTGCTGGTGATCGACAAGGCTGCGCTGGAAGCCGCCAAGACCAAGGCGCTGCTCGGCCATTTCTCGGGCCTCGGCTTGACCAACGCGCTGATCATCGACGGCGCCGAGCTCAACAACGGCTTTGCCGCTGCGGCCCGCAACATCCCGAACATGGACGTGCTGCCGATCCAGGGCATCAACGTCTATGACATCCTGCGCCGTCAGAAGCTCGTTCTGACCAAGGCCGCCATCGATGCGCTGGAGGCGCGCTTCAAATGACGAAGAACATCGAGCCTCGCCACTACGACGTGATCTTGTCGCCGGTCGTGACCGAAAAGGCGACGATCGCCTCGGAGCACAACAAGGTCCTGTTCAAGGTGGCCGCGAAGGCGACCAAGCCGCAGATCAAGGAAGCGATCGAGAAGCTGTTCGACGTCAAGGTCAAGAGCGTCAACACGCTGGTCCGCAAGGGCAAGACCAAGATCTTCCGCGGCAATCTCGGCTCGCAGTCGAACAGCAAGCGCGCGATCGTGACCCTCGAAGAGGGCCACCGGATCGACGTGACCACCGGTCTGTAAGGTCGTACGACGATGGCACTGAAAAAATTCAATCCCACGACGCCGGGCCAGCGCCAGCTGGTCATGGTCGATCGTTCGGCCCTCTACAAGGGCAAGCCGGTCAAGGCGCTCACCGAGGGCAAGCACTCCTCGGGCGGTCGCAACAACACCGGTCGCATCACCGTGCGCTTCCGCGGCGGCGGTCACAAGCAGACGCTGCGCATCGTCGACTTCAAGCGCGACAAGGTCGATGCGCCCGCGACGGTCGAGCGGCTGGAATACGATCCGAACCGCACCGCGTTCATCGCGCTGGTCAAGTACGAAGACGGCACCCAGGCCTATATCCTGGCGCCGCAGCGCCTTGCCGTCGGTGATTCCGTGGTTGCCGGCAACTATGTCGACGTGAAGCCGGGCAACGTCATGCCGCTCGGCAACATGCCGGTCGGCACGATCATCCACAACATCGAGGTCAAGATCGGGAAGGGCGGCCAGCTCGCTCGTTCCGCCGGCACCTACGCCCAGCTCGTCGGCCGCGACCACGACTACGTGATCATCCGCCTGAACTCGGGCGAGCAGCGCCTGGTGCATGGCCGTTGCCGCGGCACGATCGGCGCGGTGTCGAACCCGGATCACATGAACACCTCGATCGGCAAGGCCGGCCGCAACCGTTGGCTGGGCCGCAAGCCGCATAACCGCGGTGTCTCGATGAACCCGATCGACCATCCGCACGGCGGTGGTGAAGGTCGTACCTCGGGCGGTCGCCACCCGGTCACCCCGTGGGGCAAGCCGACCAAGGGCAAGAAGACCCGCAGCAACAAGTCGACCAACAAATTCATTCTCCTAAGCCGCCACAAGCGGAAGAAGTAAGGAACGCCGGACATGGTTCGTTCAGTCTGGAAAGGCCCGTTCGTCGAGGGTTCTCTGCTCAAGAAGGCAGATGCCGCCCGCGCGTCCGGCCGTCACGACGTCATCAAGATCTGGAGCCGTCGCTCGACGATCCTGCCGCAGTTCGTCGGCCTGACCTTCGGTGTCTACAACGGTCAGAAGCACGTCCCGGTGGCCGTCAACGAGGAAATGGTCGGTCACAAGTTCGGCGAGTTCTCGCCGACCCGGACCTTCCATGGCCACTCCGGGGACAAGAAAGCCAAGAAGGCTTGAGGATTAAACGATGAGCAAACCTAAGCGCGAACGGAGCCTCGCCGAGAACGAGGCCAAGGCGGTCGCCCGGATGCTGCGGGTGAGCCCGCAGAAGCTCAACCTGGTCGCCCAGCTCATTCGCGGCCGGAAGGCGGCTGCTGCGCTCGCCGACCTGCAGTTTTCGCGCAAGCGGATCGCGGTTGACGTGAAGAAGTGCCTGGAATCGGCTATCGCCAATGCCGAGAACAACCACGACCTCGATGTCGACGATCTCGTCGTGGCGCAGGCGTTCGTCGGCAACGGCCTCGTGATGAAGCGCTTTGCCGCCCGCGGCCGTGGCCGCTCGGGCCGTGTCTACAAACCATTTTCGCAGCTGACGATCATTGTTCGTCAGGTCGAAGCCGAAGCAGCAGCGGCTTAAGGGTCGCAGGAGAAAACGATGGGTCAAAAGATCAATCCAATCGGTCTGCGTCTCGGCATCAACCGGACCTGGGATTCCCGCTGGTTCGCCGGCAAGCAGGAATACGGCAAGCTGCTGCACGAGGACGTCAAGATCCGCGAGATCCTGCACAAGGAGCTCAAGCAGGCGGCCGTCGCCCGCATCGTGATCGAGCGTCCGCACAAGAAGTGCCGCGTCACCATCCACTCGGCTCGTCCGGGCGTGGTGATCGGCAAGAAGGGCGCCGACATCGATAAGCTGCGCAAGAAGGTCGCGGACATCACCTCGTCCGACGTCGTCATCAACATCGTCGAGATCCGCAAGCCGGAGCTCGATGCGACGCTGGTGGCCGAGTCGATCGCGCAGCAGCTCGAGCGCCGCGTGGCGTTCCGCCGTGCCATGAAGCGCGCCGTGCAGTCGGCGATGCGTCTCGGCGCGGAAGGCATCCGCATCAACTGCTCGGGTCGTCTGGGCGGCGCGGAAATCGCGCGCATGGAGTGGTACCGCGAAGGTCGCGTGCCGCTGCACACGCTGCGCGCCGACATCGACTACGGCGTTGCGACCGCGTTCACGACCTTCGGCACCTGCGGTGTCAAGGTCTGGATCTTCAAAGGCGAGATCCTCGAGCACGATCCGATGGCCCAGGACAAGAGAATGGCCGAAGGCGAGACCGGCGGCGGTGGTGATCGCGGTGGCCGTGGGCGCCGTGACAACGCTGCGGCCTGACGCCAGCACAGAGAATTTGAGGGCTTGAAGCCATGATGCAACCTAAGAAAACGAAGTTCCGGAAGGCGCATAAGGGCCGTATCCACGGCGTTGCGTCTTCGGGTGCGACGTTGGCCTTCGGCCAGTTCGGCCTGAAGGCGACCGAGCCGGAGCGCGTTACCGCGCGCCAGATCGAAGCCGCTCGCCGCGCGCTGACCCGCCACATGAAGCGCGCCGGCCGCGTCTGGATCCGCGTGTTCCCCGACGTTCCGGTGTCGAAGAAGCCGGCCGAAGTCCGCATGGGCTCCGGCAAGGGTGCTCCGGAACTGTGGGTCGCGCGCGTCAAGCCCGGCCGGGTGCTGTTCGAGATCGACGGCGTCAACACCCAGACGGCGCGTGAAGCGCTGACCCTGGCGGCCGCCAAGCTGCCGATCAAGACGCGCTTCGTCGAGCGCATTGCGGAGTAATGGCCATGGCCCAGATGAAGATCGAAGACATCCGTGCATTGAGCCCTGATCAGCAGGATGACGCCATCCTGAATCTGAAGAAGGAGCGCTTCAACCTGCGCTTCCAGCGCGCCACCGGGCAGCTCGAGAACACCTCGCGCCTGCGCGAGGCTCGCCGTGACATCGCCCGCATCAAGACCGTCGCCGCGCAGAAGCGCGCGAAAGAGAAGTAAGGGGCTTACGAATATGCCGAAACGTACTTTGCAAGGCGTGGTCGTCAGCGACAAGACTGCCAAGACCGTTGTGGTGCGCGTCGATCGCCGCTTCACGCACCCGATCTACAAGAAGACGATCCGCCGTTCGAAGAACTACCACGCGCACGACGAGGACAACCAGTTCAAGCCGGGCGACATGGTGTGGATCGAGGAAACCAAGCCGATTTCGAAGTTGAAGCGCTGGATCGTGATCCGGGGCGAACACAAGAAAAGCGCCTGATCTGTTGGCTTTAGCCGACTGACTTCAGGAAAATGTTGAGCGCCGGCTGGGCTGGCGCAAGAGAGAAGAGGACGAGGTGCATCAATGATTCAGATGCAGACCAACCTCGACGTGGCCGACAATTCTGGCGCACGCCGTGTCATGTGTATCAAGGTGCTCGGAGGCTCCAAGCGCCGCTACGCCACGATCGGAGACATCATCGTCGTCTCGATCAAGGAAGCGATTCCGCGTGGCAAGGTGAAGAAGGGCGACGTGATGAAGGCCGTCGTGGTGCGCGTCCGCAAGGACATCCGCCGCGCCGACGGTTCGGTCATCCGCTTCGACCGCAACGCCGCCGTTCTGATCAACAACCAGTCCGAGCCGGTCGGCACCCGTATCTTCGGGCCCGTGCCGCGCGAGCTGCGCGCGAAGAACCACATGAAGATCATCTCTCTCGCGCCGGAGGTGCTGTGATGGCTGCGAAGATCCGCAAGGGCGACAAGGTCGTCGTGCTGACCGGTCGCGACAAGGGTCGCACCGGCGAAGTATTCGAGGTTCGCCCGGACGCCGGCACGGCGCTGGTGCGCGGTATCAACATGGTCAAGCGTCATCAGAAGCAGACGCAGGCCCAGGAGGGCGGCATCATCTCGAAGGAGTCGCCGATCCAACTGTCCAACATCGCGTTCGTCGGCAAGGATGGAAAGCCGACCCGCGTCGGATTCAAGATTCTGGCGGACGGCAAGAAGGTCCGCATCGCCAAGAGCTCGGGAGCTGAGATCGATGGCTGAGGTCGCTTACACGCCGCGCCTGCGCGCGGAATATGACGCGAAGATCCGGACGGAAATGACCGAGAAGTTCGGTTATGAGAACGTCATGCAGGTTCCGCGTCTGGACAAGGTCGTGCTGAACATGGGCGTTGGCGACTCCGTCAACGACCGTAAGAAGGCCGAGAACGCCGCCGCTGAATTGACGCTGATCGCCGGCCAGAAGGCGATCGTGACCTATTCGCGTATCGCGATCGCGACCTTCAAGCTGCGTGAGAACCAGCCGATCGGCTGCAAGGTCACGCTGCGCAAGGCCCGCATGTACGAGTTCATCGATCGCCTGGTGACGGTCGCGCTGCCGCGCGTCCGCGACTTCCGCGGCCTGAACCCGAAGAGCTTCGACGGCCGCGGCAACTACTCGCTCGGCCTCAAGGAACACATCATTTTCCCCGAGATCGACTTCGACAAGGTCACGGAAGCCCGCGGTATGGACATCACCGTCTGCACTACGGCCAAGACCGACGACGAGGCGAGGGCCTTGTTGACCGCTTTCAATTTCCCGTTCCGGCAGTGAGACGCTGACCTAAAGCCTCTCAAACGCGGATACCCAGGAGCCAAGCATGGCAAAGAAGAGTTCAGTCGAGAAGAACAACCGGCGCAAGCGGATGGCGGAGAACGCCGCCCCGAAGCGCGAGCGGTTGAAGGCGATCATCGCCGACAAGACGCTGCCGATGGAGGAGCGGTTCGCCGCCACCCTGAAGCTTGCGGAAATGCCGCGCAACTCGTCGGCGACCCGCATCCGTCTGCGTTGCGAGCTGTCGGGCCGTTCGCGCTCGAACTACCGCAAGACCAAACTGTCTCGCATCGCGATGCGCGACCTTGGCTCCAAGGGCATGGTCCCGGGCCTCGTGAAGTCCAGCTGGTAAGGAGGGTCGTTTAGATGTCTACGCACGATCCAATCAGCGATCTGATCACCCGTATCCGCAACGCGCAGATGCGTTCGAAGTCCAAGGTCTCCACGCCTGGCTCGAAGATGCGCGAGAACGTGCTCGAGGTCCTCAAGACCGAAGGCTACATCCGCGGTTACGCCACGCTTGAGCATTCCTCGGGCCGCAGCGAGATCGAGATCGAGCTGAAGTATTTCGACGGCGAGCCCGTCATCCGCGAGATCGAACGAGTCTCCAAGCCCGGGCGTCGTGTTTACGCCTCGGTGAAGGCTCTGCCGCGGGTCAACAACGGGCTCGGCATTTCGGTGTTGTCGACGCCGAAGGGGATCATGGCCGACCACAGCGCGCGCGAAGCGAATGTGGGCGGCGAAGTTCTCTTCACGGTGTTCTGAGAAGGATTGTTGATCCATGTCACGTGTTGGCAAAAGGCCTGTGGCGGTTCCGTCGGGTGTGACCGCGACCGTCGACGGGCAGACCGTCAAGATGAAGGGGCCCAAGGGCCAGCTTCAGTTCGTCGTCCATAACGACGTCGAGGTGAAGCTCGAGAACGGCCAGGTCAAGGTGAACCCGCGGGTCGAGACCAACCGCGCGCGGGCGCTGTACGGTACTGCTCGCGCCCAGGTCGCGAATCTGGTCGAAGGCGTCACCAAGGGCTTTGAGAAGAAGCTCGAAATCACCGGCGTCGGTTACCGCGCCGCGATGCAGGGCAAGAACCTGCAGCTCGCGCTCGGTTACAGCCACGACGTGGTCTACGCGATCCCGGAAGGGATCACGATCACCGTGCCGAAGCCGACTGAGATCACGGTGACCGGCAGCGACATCCAGCGTGTCGGCCAGGTCGCCGCCGAGATTCGCTCCTATCGTCCGCCGGAGCCCTACAAGGGCAAGGGCGTGAAGTATGTTGGCGAATTCATCTTCCGCAAGGAAGGCAAGAAGAAGTAACGGAGCCGGTCATGTCCAAAGCCAAGGTTACCAATGCCCGGCGCAAGCGGAGTGTGCGGCTTAAGCTGCGCCGCTCTGGTGGCGGTCGTCCGCGTCTGTCGGTGTTTCGCTCGTCCAAGCACATCTACGCCCAGGTCATCGACGACCTGAAGGGCGAGACGCTGGCCTCTGCCTCGTCGCTCGAGAAGTCGATGCGCGACGGCGGCAAGACCGGCGCCGACATCGATGCGGCGAAGGCGGTCGGCAAGCTGCTGGCCGAGCGCGCCGCCGAGAAGGGCGTCAAGGAAGTCGTGTTCGATCGCGGCAGCTACCTCTACCACGGGCGCGTCAAGGCACTGGCCGACGCTGCGCGTGAGAGCGGGCTGAGCTTCTAATAGAATTTGAGGATTGAGGCGCAAGCCTCTGAAGGATTGGAAAAATGGCAGAACGCGAACAACGTGGTGGACGCGATCAACGCGGCGGCGGCGGACGTGAACGCCGGGAGGAGCGCGACAGCGAGTTCGTCGACAAGCTCGTCCACATCAATCGCGTGGCAAAGGTCGTCAAGGGCGGCAAGCGCTTCGGTTTCGCAGCGCTCGTCGTGATCGGCGACCAGAAGGGCCGCGCCGGCTTCGGTCACGGCAAGGCGCGCGAGGTGCCTGAGGCGATCCGCAAGGCGACTGAATCAGCCAAGCGCAACCTGACCCGCGTGTCGCTGCGCGAGGGCCGTACGCTGCATCACGACATCGCCGGCCGTCATGGCGCGGGCCGTGTCTACCTGCGTGCTGCTCCGGCCGGTACCGGCATCATCGCCGGCGGCCCGATGCGCGCCGTGTTCGAGACGCTCGGCGTCCAGGACGTGGTCGCGAAGTCGATCGGCTCGTCGAACCCCTACAACATGGTTCGCGCAACCTTCGACGCGCTGAAGCATCAGGATTCGCCGCGTTCGGTCGCAGCCCGCCGCAATATCAAGGTGTCCACCCTCCAGTCCCGCCGTATCGGCGGTGACGCCGAGGCGGCTGCCGACTAACGGAAGCTTTTCGGAGTAGACTCCCATGGCCAAGGCAGCAAAGACGATCAAGCTCGAGCAGACCGGCAGCGCGATCCGCCGCCATCACTCGCAGCGTTCGACGCTGATCGGACTCAAGCTCAACAAGATCGGCCGCACCAGCGAACTGCCGGACACCCCGGCGGTTCGTGGCATGATCGAGAAGGTTCACCATCTCGTTCGCATCGTCGACGAGAAGTAAGCAAAGGCGCAGGATCCCGAAAAGCGGGCACCCGTTTTCGGTGACGATCATGCGCAAGAAACAAGGAGCAGGGCGATGAAGCTCAGCGATATCGCCGACAACGCCGGCTCGCGCAAGAAGCGTATGCGCGTCGGCCGTGGCATTGGTTCGGGCAAAGGCAAGCAGTCCGGCCGCGGTGGCAAGGGCCAGACCGCGCGTTCGGGCGTGCGCATCAAGGGTTTCGAAGGCGGCCAGATGCCGATGCATCGCCGTCTGCCCAAGCGCGGCTTCAACAACATCTTCCGCGTCGAGTTCGCCGAGATCAATCTCGACCGGCTCCAGGAAGCGGTCGATGCCAAGAAGATCGACGCCGGCAGCGTCGTGAACGTCGAGGCCCTGGTGAAGGGCGGCGTGCTGCGCCGCGCCAAGGCCGGCGTGCGACTGCTCGGCCGCGGCGAGCTCAAGTCGAAGCTCAACATCGAAGTGCACGGCGCCACGAAGACCGCGATCGCCGCGGTCGAGAAGGCCGGCGGCTCGGTGAAGATCCTCGCCCCTGCCAAGGAAGAAGGCGAGGCGGCGTAACAACTGCGTCATTGGCCCGCGGCTCGCGGGCCTTTACGCGTGTGGGACGTGGACTTATCGAAGCCGAGCCCCAGATAATGTCCGGCGTCCGCTAGAGTAGCCCGGCCGCGGGCATGACGGCGCAATAGGCGGCGGGAGAAAGTCCAAGATGGCCTCTGCAGCGGAACAACTGGCAGCCAATCTCAATTTCGGTGCGTTTGCCAAGGCTGACGAACTGAAGAAGCGCATCTGGTTCACCCTGGGTGCGCTGCTCGTTTATCGGCTCGGGACCTACATCCCGCTTCCCGGCATCGATCCCAACATCTGGGAACAGGTGTTCCGCTCCCAGGCGGGCGGCATCCTCGGCATGTTCAACATGTTCGCCGGCGGCGGTATCCACCGCATGGCGATCTTCGCGCTGAACATCATGCCGTATATCTCGGCCTCGATCATCATCCAGCTCCTCACCACCGTCTCGCCGCAGCTCGAGGCGCTGAAGAAGGAAGGTGAGTCCGGCCGCAAGCTGCTGAATCAGTACACCCGCTATCTCACGGTGATTCTGGCCGCGTTCCAGTCTTACGGCATCGCGGTGGGCCTCGAAGGCGCCGGCAACGTCGTCAGCGACCCCGGCATGTTCTTCCGTCTGTCCACGGCGATCACGCTGACCGGCGGCACCATGTTCCTGATGTGGCTGGGTGAGCAGATCACCTCGCGCGGCATCGGCAACGGCATCTCGCTGATCATTCTCGCCGGCATCGTCGCCGAGCTGCCCGCGGCGCTCGCCAACATGCTCGAGCTCGGCCGTCAGGGTGCGATGTCGACCGGCCTGATCCTGGTCGTCATCATCATGGCGGTCGCCGTGATCGCCTTCATCGTGTTCATGGAGCGCGCCCAGCGCCGGCTGCTGATCCAGTATCCGAAGCGCCAGGTCGGCAACAAGATGTTCGAGGGCCAGTCCTCGCATCTGCCGCTCAAGCTCAACACCTCGGGCGTGATCCCGCCGATCTTCGCGTCCTCGCTGCTGCTGCTGCCGACCACGGTTGCCAACTTCAACGCCGGCAGCGGGCCGGAATGGTTCCAGTGGATCACGACCCAGCTCGGCCACGGCCGTCCGCTGTTCCTGATCATGTATCTCGCGCTGATCGTGTTCTTCGCGTTCTTCTACACCGCGATCGTGTTCAACCCGACCGAGACCGCGGACAATCTGAAGAAGCATGGCGGCTTCATTCCGGGCATCCGTCCGGGCGAGCGCACCGCGGAATATATCGACTACGTGCTGTCGCGCATCACCGTGCTCGGCGCGATTTATCTGGCGATCGTCTGCTTGATCCCGGAAATCCTGATCTCCTACGCCTCGGTGCCGTTCTACTTCGGCGGCACCTCGCTGCTGATCGTCGTCAGCGTCACCATGGACACGGTGGCGCAGGTGCAGGGCTATCTGCTGGCGCATCAGTATGAGGGCCTGATCCGGAAGTCGAAGCTGCGCGGCCGCCGCCGCTAAGCGCGGGGTTCGCCGAGGGCGGCGCGACAGCGCCGCCGATTCGCCGCGCGAGCAACGCGCGGCGCCCGCCGAGGCGACCAGTCAGCCATTCCAAGACATCGGCAGAGCTGCTCTCCCTGCGACGCAATCACTGATTTCAAAGGCCTTCTTGGCGTCCTGGCATTTGCTCCCCTATGATATGGGTAGCGGTGCGGCGCCGATTATGATTTGCACTGTCATTGGACTTCAAACACAGGTGCGCGACGTATCGCTCACCAATCCGGGGGGCGTACGCCGATGAGAATTATACTTCTGGGACCGCCGGGGTCGGGCAAGGGGACCCAGGCGCAACTGCTGGTGCAGCGCTATGGCATCGTCCAGCTCTCGACCGGAGAGATGCTGCGCGCGGCCGTTGCGGCCGGAACGCCGGTCGGGCTGAAGGCCAAGGAGATCATGGCCAGCGGCGGCCTCGTGCCCGACGAGATCGTGGTGGGAATCATCTCCGACCGCATCGACCAGCCGGACGCCAAGAACGGTTTCATCCTCGACGGCTTCCCGCGCACCGTGCCGCAGGCCGAGGCGCTGGATGAGCTGCTCAAGCACAAGCATCTCAAGCTCGACGCCGTGGTCGAGCTCCGCGTCAACGAGAGCGCACTCCTGAGCCGCGTCGAGACCCGGGTCGCCCAGATGCGGGAGCGCGGGGAGGAGGTCCGGGTCGACGACACCCCGGAGGTCCTGACCAAGCGACTCGCCAGCTACCGCAGCCAGACGGAACCGCTGATTCACTACTATTCCGAGCGGCGGAAGCTCTCGACCATCGACGGCATGATGGCCATCGACGAGGTCACCCGCGCGATTCATCGCCAGCTCCTGGCCCTCGGGGCGGTCGAACCCAAGACGCACGGCAAGGCCCAAGCGCGCAGCGCGGCCAAGTCGGGGCCTGCCAAGAAGGGTACCAAGAAGGCCAAGGTAGACAAAAAGCCGGCGAAAACGGCCAAAAAGGCTGCCAAATCCGCTAAAAAGGCCGCCAAGAAGGCCGCAAAGGGCACCAAGAAGGCGGCCAAGAAAGCGGCCAAGAAAACGGTCAAAAAGGCCGCTAAAACGACCGCCAAGAAGGCTGTCAAAAAAGGTGCCAAAAAGGCCGCAAAAAAGGTCACGAAAAAGCGAGCTAAGCGCTAGCAGCGGTTGACGAAAGCCCCCTGAATCCCCTAATAAGCCCCGCATCCAAGTCGGATAGTTTCAAACGATGCCGGGCCCCAGGAAGACCAGGGGTGGGCGTCGTGTTCGCGTTTGTGAACACCTGCCCGAGAAACCAAGCACTTAAAGCCTGATTCCTGACGAGGGATCGGCAACAGGAGAGAAGGCCGTGGCCCGTATTGCCGGCGTGAACATTCCGACCAACAAGCGCGTGCTGATCGCGCTCCAGTACATCCATGGCATCGGCCAGAAGATCGCTGGTGAGATCCTGGAGAAGGTGAAGATCCCCGAGGATCGTCGCGTCAACCAGCTCAGCGATGCCGAAGTGCTCCAGATCCGCGAAGTGATCGACCGCGACTATCTCGTCGAGGGCGATCTGCGTCGTGAGGTCGGCATCAACATCAAGCGTCTGATGGACCTCGGCTGCTATCGCGGCCTGCGTCATCGTCGTGGCCTGCCGGTGCGCGGCCAGCGTACCCACACCAATGCGCGTACGCGCAAGGGTCCGGCCAAGGCCATCGCCGGCAAGAAGAAGTAAGTTTTCGAATCCAATCGCGGCGTGTGGCGAAAGGGGAGACCCGTTCGCCACACGCCTTTCGTTCCACAGGTGTAGCCGCTGGCATTACGGCGGCGTTTGAGATCTTCAGGAAAGGTACTCTATGGGCAAGGAAGCCACCCGCGTTCGTCGTCGTGAGCGCAAGAACATCGCCTCCGGCGTCGCGCACGTCAACTCGTCGTTCAACAACACGACCATCACCATCACCGACGCGCAGGGCAACACGATTGCCTGGTCCTCCGCCGGCACGATGGGCTTCAAGGGTTCGCGCAAGTCGACCCCGTACGCCGCGCAGGTTGCCGCCGAGGACGTGTCGAAGAAGGCGCAAGAGCACGGCATGCGCACGCTCGAAGTCGAAGTCGCTGGTCCCGGTTCGGGCCGCGAGTCGGCGCTCCGTGCGCTTCAGGCCGCGGGCTTCACCGTCACCTCGATCCGCGACGTGACCACGATCCCGCACAACGGTTGCCGTCCCCGCAAGCGTCGGCGCGTTTGATACCAAGTTGCGGGCGCATTGGTCGCCCGCAATGACTTTTTGCAAAGCCGCGCGAATGATCCGCGGCCTTTCTCCAACGCCAGTGTCTGCACTAGCAGTTTGACTGGCCTGTATGGGTGAAACAGTGACGATCCAGAAAAATTGGCAAGAACTGATTCGGCCGAACAAGCTCCAGATCCAGCCCGGCAGCGATTCGACCCGTTTCGCGACCATCGTTGCCGAACCGCTCGAGCGCGGCTTCGGCCAGACGCTCGGCAACGCGCTGCGCCGTATCCTGCTCTCCTCGCTCCAGGGCGCGGCGGTGCAGTCGGTGCACATCGACGGCGTGCTGCACGAGTTCTCCTCGATCGCTGGCGTCCGTGAAGACGTCACCGACATCGTGCTCAACATCAAGGACATCTCGATTAAGATGCAGGGCGAAGGCCCCAAGCGCATGGTCGTGAAGAAGCAGGGCCCGGGCGTCGTCACCGCCGGCGACATCCAGACCGTGGGCGACGTGGTCGTGCTCAACCCGGACCTCCAGATCTGCACGCTCGACGAGGGCGCCGAGATCCGCATGGAGTTCACGGTCGCCACCGGCAAGGGCTACGTGCCCGCCGAGCGCAACCGTCCCGAGGACGCGCCGATCGGACTGATCCCGGTCGACAGCCTGTACTCGCCGGTCCGCAAGGTCTCCTACAAGGTCGAGAACACCCGTGAGGGCCAGATCCTCGACTACGACAAGCTGACCATGACGATCGAGACCAACGGCGCGCTGACGCCGGATGACTCGGTGGCTTATGCCGCCCGCATCCTGCAGGATCAGCTCAACGTGTTCGTCAACTTCGAAGAGCCGCGCAAGGAAGTCGCCCAGGAGATCATCCCGGACCTCGCCTTCAACCCGGCCTTCCTCAAGAAGGTGGACGAGCTCGAGCTGTCGGTGCGTTCGGCCAACTGCTTGAAGAACGACAACATCGTCTACATCGGCGACCTCGTGCAGAAGAGCGAAGCGGAAATGCTCCGCACCCCGAACTTCGGCCGCAAGTCGCTGAACGAGATCAAGGAAGTGCTGGCCCAGATGGGTCTGCACCTCGGCATG
Organism: Bradyrhizobium sp. MOS001; assembly: GCF_004634465.1. Taxonomy (NCBI): domain Bacteria; kingdom Pseudomonadati; phylum Pseudomonadota; class Alphaproteobacteria; order Hyphomicrobiales; family Nitrobacteraceae; genus Bradyrhizobium; species Bradyrhizobium sp. MOS001. Next base: position 149,945 of record NZ_SPVJ01000010.1, on the reverse strand, counting down.
GAAGTGCCGGGCTGGCCGCCGGAGAACATCGACGAGCTCGCCAAGCGCTTCGAGGATCACTACTGAGCGCAGCATGATCCCGGAAAAGTGCGAAGCGGTTTTCCGATAAGGATCATGCTCAAACAAGAAAGCGAAAGCGCAACGCGCTTTCGCGGGCGAACGCAGGCAGCCCACCTGAGCAACATGTCCGACGAACCGTCGCGGCAGTTTCAAACTAAGGAATAGTTACATGCGTCACGGCAAGGTTCATCGGAAGCTCAACCGCACGGCCGAGCATCGCCGCGCGATGTTCGCCAATATGTGCGCCGCGCTGATCAAGCACGAGCAGATCGTCACCACGCTGCCCAAGGCCAAGGAGCTCCGTCCGATCGTCGAGAAGCTCGTCACCCTCGGCAAGAAGGGCGGCCTGTCCATGCGTCGCCAGGCGATCTCCGAGATGCGCGACAAGGATCAGGTCAAGAAGCTGTTCGACGTGCTGGCGCCCCGCTACAAGGACCGTCAGGGCGGCTACACCCGCATCATCAAGGCCGGCTTCCGCTATGGCGACAACGCCGCGATGGCCGTGATCGAGTTCGTCGACCGCGACGTCGATGCCAAGGGCCAGGACTCCGGTCCGGTGCAGGAGAAGGAAGCCGAGGCGGCGTAAGCCGGCCGGTACCTCAGTTTTCAGAAAGCGGCGCCCCTGGGCGCCGCTTTTTTGTATGGCGCGGCGATATCTCATGCCGCGCATCGTCTGGTGAACGCGATTCCGGCCGGGGGGCTGTCGATGAGGATTGTGCTTGGGATCGCGCTGGCGCTGTTGATGTCGCCGGCCTCCGGCGAGACGCTGGTCGAGCGCGGTGCCTATCTCGTCAACAGCGTGATGGTCTGCCACAACTGCCACACGCCGCGCGGGCCGCAGGGCCTCGATCTCTCGCGCGTGCTCGCGGGCGGCAGCCAGGTCTTCGATGAGCCTGCCTTCAAGGTCACCGGCTCCAACATCACGCCGGACAAGGACACCGGCATCGGCAACCGGAGCGATGCCGAGCTGAAGCGGTTTCTGGTCAGCGGTCACAGGCCGAACGGGACCAAGGTCGCGCCAATCATGCCGACCGCATTCTACACGGTGCTCACGGTCCGGGATCTCGATGCGCTTACCGCTTACCTGCGCTCAGTACCCGCAGTGCGCCACGAAACCCCGGCGCCGGAATACAGGATCGCGCTGAAGCCGGAAGCGCCGACCTATGCCGGCAAGCAGGCGACCGAGGCCGATCTCTCCGACAAGCTCGCGCGCGGCCGCTATCTCCTGACGATCGCCCATTGCCTGGAGTGCCACACGCCGGAGGGCCCGTCCGCCGTGCATGACTTCGCGGGTGCGAGCGGCAAGGGTGGCCGGACGTTCAAGGGGCCGTGGGGCGAATCCATCTCCCCGAATATCACCGCGGATCCCGCGGTCGGCCTGGGCGGCTGGAGCGACGACGAAATCAAACGTGCGATTACGCAAGGCATCGCGCGCGACGGCCACAAGCTCAAGCCGCCGATGGCCTATGCTGCCTATGCCAGCATGACGGCGCAGGACCTCGATGCCATCGTCGCGTTTCTCAGGACGCTACCGCCGCGGCAATAGTGCCGCAGGGTGGGCAAAGGTGCGCTCTTCGCGCGCCGTGCCCACCATTCCGCTTTCAACTCGTGTCGAAATGGTAGGCGCGCTTCCGCCTTTGCTCTTCGCCCTACGGCGGGCAAGCCGCGCACCCTACGATTTCGCAGTTGTGGCGATTGAAGCGGCGTGCGCTGGACACGATATCCGCTTCAGCAACAATGGAGATGCTTCATGAAGATCGACCTTTCCGGAAAGACCGCCCTCGTGACCGGCTCCACCGCCGGCATCGGCCACGCCATCGCAAAAGGTCTCGCCGCGTCCGGCGCGAGCGTGGTCATCAACGGTCGCGGCCAGGACAAGGTCGATGCCGCCGTGCGCAAGCTGGAAGGGGCGGGCCTTAAGGTCCGCGGCATCGCCGCCGACGTCTCGACCGCAGCGGGCTGCAAGGCGCTCGTCTCGGCGCTGCCGGAGGTCGACATCCTCATCAACAACGCCGGCATCTTCGAGCCAAAAGACTTCTTCGAGATCCCCGACGAGGACTGGAGCCGCTTCTTCGAGGTCAACGTCATGAGCGGCGTGCGGCTCTCGCGGGCCTATATGAAGGGCATGCTCAAGCGCAACTGGGGCCGCATCGTCTTCATCTCATCGGAGTCCGGGCTCAACATTCCCGTCGAGATGATCCATTACGGCATGAGCAAGACGGCCCAGCTCTCGGTCGCCCGCGGCCTCGCGCAGCTCACCCGCGGCACCGGGGTCACCGTCAATTCCGTGCTGCCGGGTCCGACCATGTCGGAAGGCGTCGAGACCTTCGTGAAGGATCTCGCCAAGCAGAATGGGCAGTCGGTGGATGAGGCCGCGGCCAATTTCGTCAAGCAGCACCGCCCGAGCTCGCTGATCCAGCGCTTCGCCAGCGTCGACGAAATCGCCAACATGGTGGTCTATGTCGCGTCGAAGGAAGCGTCCGCGACCAACGGTGCGGCGCTGCGCGCGGAAGGCGGGATCGTCAACACGATTGCCTGAGGTTGCGCGAAAGCGTGGCACCGGAAGCGTGGCACCGTAGGGTGGGCAAAGCGACTTGTCCGCCGTAGCTCGAAGAGCGAAGGCGGAAGCGTGCCCACCACTTTTGTCGCGCCCGTTGCGAGATGGTGGGCACGGCGCAAGTGCGCCTTTGCCCACCCTACGAAGCCGTAAGCACCTACCACCCCTCCAGCACGATCTTGCCGCGCGACTTGCCGCTTTCGAGCAACGCATGCGCGCGCTTGAGGTTGGCCGCGTTGATCGTGCCAAAGGTCTGGTCGAGCGTGGTGCGCAGCACGCCCTTGTCGATGAGGTCAGAGACGTCGTTGAGCAGATGATGCTGCGCGATCATGTCGGGCGTCTGGAAAGAGGAGCGCGTGAACATCGATTCCCAGTGCACCGAGATCGCCTTGCCCTTGAAGGTGCTCACGGCGAACTCCGGCGGATCGTCGATCAGGCCGAACCGACCCTGCGGCGCCATGAACTCGGCGATCGCCTTGTAGTGCTGGTCGGTGAAGGTAAGGCTCGCCACCAGCGCGACCGGCGGCAGCCTCAAGCTCTCGATCTGCTCCTTCATCGGCTTGCCGTGGTCGATCACCGCATGCGCGCCGAGATCGAGGCACCATTTTTGCGACTCCGGCCGCGTCGCCGTCGCGAGCACCGTGAGGCCCGTGAGGCGGCGCGCAAGCTGGATCAGGATCGAGCCGACGCCGCCGGCGCCGCCCGTGATCAGCAGCGTGCGCGGATCGACGCTCTTGCCGGGCACGGCGCCGAGCCGGTCGAACAGCAATTCCCAGGCGGTGATGGAGGTGAGGGGGAGGGCTGCGGCCTGCGCGAACGAGAGCGACTTCGGCTTGTTGCCGACGATGCGCTCGTCGACCAGGTGGAATTCGGAATTGGTGCCCTGGCGCAGGATCGAGCCGGCGTAAAACACCTCGTCGCCCGGCTTGAACAGCGTGACGTCGGAACCCACGGCATCGACGACGCCGGCCGCGTCATAGCCCAGGATCTTCGTCTCGCCCTCGGGCGGGACGGCACGCTTGCGTACCTTGTAATCGACCGGGTTCGCCGAGATTGCCTTCACGGCGACGCGGATATCGCGCCCCTTGGGCTCGGGCTTTGCGGTCTCGAAATCGATCAGCGCGTCCTGATCCTCGATCGGAAGCGATTTTTTGTAGCCGACGGCCTTCATGGCTTGTCTCCATCAAATGGCGCGTAGCTTGTGATGTGCGCCTGGCCCGCTAACTGTCCCGCTAGCCCCAATTTGGCAAGTACTGTAAATTCGGGGATATAGTCCCTGTTTGGATACTATTGGGAAAACACGCATGAAGCGGCGAGATTTTACCCGGCGTCCCGGCTGCTCGGTCGAGGCGACGCTGGACCTGATCGACGGCAAGTGGAAGGGCGTGATCCTCTACCACCTCCAGGACGGCACCCAGCGCTTCGGCGAACTGCGCCGCCGGATGCCCGGCATCACCCAGCGCATGCTGACAAAGCAGCTTCGCGCGCTGGAGGAGGACAAGCTCGTCATCCGCAAGGTCTATGCCGAAGTGCCGCCACGCGTGGAATATTGCCTCTCCGAGCTCGGCGAGAGCCTGCGGCCGGTGATCGACATCCTGAAGGCCTGGGGCGAAAGCCATCAGCAACGGCTGTCATGCGCGCCGCCGCCCGAAGCGGAGCCGGTCAAGAAGCCGAAGCGCGCAGTGTAACTCTCCGGGAGCGGACTGTGCCGCTCCCGGAAGAGATAGCATCAGAACGCAAACTGCGTGCGCAACGCGACCGCATCGAACTTCGAGCCGACATCGGCTGTCGAGACCGGCGAGGCCTGCTTCGATACCGTGCCATGCAGGTAGTCGAGCATGAAGCGCACATTGCCGTTGACGTACCAGTTGAGCGCCAGCGTGTAGACGGTTTGCCGCCCGCCGGCGATGCCGGCGGCGGTCGCCAACTGATCGTTCAGATCTATGGTCGAGTAGCGACCGGCGATCTCCCAGGCACCCCAGCCGCCGCCGTTGATCGAGAACGGATTGTTCGGCTTGACGCCGCCATAGGCCGCGTTGCTCGGATTGTACTTGCGCGATTCACCGGTCAGGACATAGGCCGCCTGTGCGTAGCCGCCCTGGAATTTCAGGCTCGACGTACCGATGGGCGCCACCGCGGTGTTCGCACCGCGATCGATGTTGAACCAGTAGTATTCGCCCTGGACCCAGAGCGGTCCATAGGTGGCCGCGGCTTCCACGCCATAGACCTGCGCGCCCGACACATTTGCAATCGCTCCGGTCGAGATCAGCGTCGTGGGATCGATGCGCAGCTCGGGACGATCGCTGAGCGTGAGCGTTTGCGTGTTCGCGAGCAGATTGCGCGGCGGCTGGATCAGCCATTCCGCGTCGGCGCCGAGATGCACCGAGTAGTCGTTGCCACTCACGACCTGACCCGCAACGCGGGCGGTCGCGCCGTATTGCTCGCTGGTCCCGGGAGGTGACACGCTCGAGGCCGAGTGAATGGCACCCGAGGTCGGGCCGGTCACGTAAGCGCCGGCCCAGAACACGTCATTGTACCAGCGGGCACCGGCGGCGGAACGGAAGTCGCCGGCGGCGATATTTTGCGCGATGATGCCGACCGAGGCGCGTTCCATGAAGGCAATGTCGTTGGAACTCGTGGATTCATCCAGGGTCCAGGCAAGGTCCATGATGCCGGCTTCGATTGCCATCTTGCCGCCGAACGGCTTCAGCCCCGTGTAGCTCACCCAAGCATTCTCGATGCCGGAGGTGCCTCCGCCCGGCAGGAAGCCGACAGGGGTCGCGCCGGCGGCGCCCGTGCCGCCAAAGCCGTCGGAGGAGCCGCCGAAATCGTAGATCAGCGCGAAATTCCAGTCTTCGAGGAATTTGCCGACAACACCGATGCGCGCGCGACGCACGTTTTCGCCGCTGTCCAGCTTTTGCGGCACAGTTGCCGCCGTGTTGGGACGATAGTCATAGCCGCCCATATCGTAGTGCACGCGACCGGTGATCGCGACGCAGTTTGCCCCATCGGCGGTGCAGATGGTCGGCCGGTTGTTCGGCATCGTCACGACGGCGCCGGACGCGGGCGCCGGTCCCTTGAGCGGGATCGCCGCGTTAGCATTGGCCACGACCGCCTTCGCCTCCGAGCGCGCTTCGGCCTTGGCCTCTGCCTTTGCTTCGACTTTGGCCTTCGCCGTGGCCGCCGTGTTGGCGGCGGTCTGGCTCTGGAGCTTGTCGAGCTTCTGCTCCAGCATCTTCAATTGCTGCTTCAGCAGAGCGATCTCCTGATCGCTGCTGCTTGCCGTTTGGGCCTGGGCCTGCGAGGCCGCCAGCGCACCGGCGAGACCAATCGCGGTGGCCGCAAGTCTTGTCCTGCTCACATCATGACTCCATCGTTTGACGAACTTCCCCAAGTCGCAACGGGAGAGCCTAGGTATGATCGATGACTGCCCCGCGACGCTGCGCCCGGTTGCGCGGTTCCCACTGATGCCAATTCGCCGCAACCGAATCCGCTCGACACCACAATGGTGGATGACGCGCATCATGCCAATCCACCGCCCAGGTAAATTGTCATTTCGCATGCGGGACTTGCAAGGCGGACACACCGGAAAGGCGGCTGAATAATGCCCCCTGGCGCCCTTCTATTGGCGGGCGAACGCGCCTATATTCCGGCGTCTTTTCCGAGAGGTAGGAATGTTTCGATCGACCCGGACCGCCGTCATCACGGCATTGTGCATAGCGTTTTCAGCCCACCTCAATCCGGCCGCCGCGCAGGACCGCCGTGTCCCGTCCTCGCCCGCCGAACTGCGGCTGTCCTATGCGCCGATCGTGCAGCGGGTGCAGCCGGCCGTCGTCAACGTCTACGCGGCCAAGGTGGTGCAGAACCGCAACCCGCTGTTGGACGACCCGATCTTCCGCCGCTTCTTCGGCGTGCCGGGCCAGCAGCCCGAGCAGATGCAGCGCTCGCTCGGCTCCGGTGTCATCGTCGATGCCTCCGGCCTCGTCGTCACCAACGTCCACGTCATCGAGGGCGCGGACCAGGTGAAAGTATCGCTGTCGGACAAGCGGGAATTCGAGGCCGAGATCCTGCTGAAGGATCCGCGCACCGATCTCGCCGTGCTGCGCCTGAAGGACACCAAGGAGAAGTTTCCGACCCTCGACTTCACCAATTCCGACGAACTGCTGGTTGGCGACATCGTGCTCGCGATCGGCAATCCCTTCGGCGTCGGCCAGACCGTGACCCACGGCATCATCTCGGCGCTCGCGCGCACCCAGGTCGGCATCACCGACTACCAGTTCTTCATCCAGACCGATGCGGCCATTAATCCCGGCAATTCCGGCGGCGCGCTGGTCGATATGAGCGGAAAGCTCGCCGGCATCAATACCGCGATCTATTCGCGGTCCGGCGGCTCGCAAGGCATCGGCTTTGCGATTCCCGCCAACATGGTGCGCGTCGTCGTCGCCTCCGCCAAGAGCGGCGGCAAGGCGGTGAAGCGGCCGTGGTTAGGGGCAAAATTGCAGGCGGTGACGCCCGAGATCGCCGAGAGCCTCGGCCTGCGTTCGCCGACCGGTGCGCTGGTCGCAAGCGTGGTCTCGACCGGCCCCGCGGCCAAGGCCGGCTTGAAATCCTCCGATCTCATCACCGGGATCGACGGCCAGACCGTGGATGATCCCAACGCCTTCGATTACCGTTTCGCCACGCGTCCGCTCGGCGGCACCGCGCAGATCGACGTGCAGCGCGGCGGCAAGCCGCTCAAGGTCACGATCGCGCTCGAGACCGCACCCGACTCCGGCCGCAACGAACTCGTCGTCACCGCGCGCTCGCCGTTCCAGGGCGCGAAGGTCTCGTCCATCACGCCGGCGGTTGCCGACGAACTGCATCTGGACGCCGACACCGAAGGCGTCGTGATCACCGATCTCGGCGGCGACAGCGCGGCTGCGAGTGTCGGCTTCCAGAAGGGCGACATCATCCTCGCCGTCAACAACCAGAAGATCAGCAAGACCGGCGACCTCGAAAAGGCGGCGGGCGAACGGCCGCGGATCTGGCGCATCACGCTGGTGCGCGGTGGCCAGCAGATCAACGTCACGCTGGGCGGATGAGCCCGAAGCGCCCACAGGAGACGCCAACTCTCTTTGCCGCGGCGGGGCTCGACCACGAGGCTCCGCATCCGCTGCCGGACCGGCTGCGCCCGCGTGCGCTGTCGGAGGTCGTTGGCCAGGACCATATCCTCGGTCCCGACGGTGCGCTGACGCGCATGCTGGAGACGCGCACGCTCGGCTCGCTGGTGTTCTGGGGCCCGCCCGGCACCGGCAAGACCACGGTGGCGCGGCTGCTGGCGGATGCGACCGATCTGCATTTCGAGCAGATCTCCGCGGTGTTCTCCGGCGTCGCCGATCTGAAGAAGGCGTTCGATGCCGCGCGCGCCCGCCGCGAGATGGGCAAGGGCACGCTGCTGTTCGTCGACGAGGTGCATCGCTTCAATCGCGCGCAGCAGGATTCGTTTCTGCCCGTTATGGAAGACGGCACCGTCGTGATGGTCGGCGCGACCACCGAAAACCCGTCCTTCGAGCTCAACGCGGCGTTGCTCTCGCGTGCGCGCGTGTTGGTGTTTCGCTCGCTCGATGCCGCCGCGATCGAAAAACTGTTCGCGCATGCTGAGGAGGTCGAGGGCCGCAAGCTGCCGCTCGATGACGAGGCGCGCGCCGTGCTGGTGCGCATGGCCGACGGCGACGGCCGGGCATCGCTGACGCTTGTCGAGGAGGTCTGGCGCTCAGCGCGGGCGGACGAGATTTTCAACGCGGCGCAGTTGCAGGAGATCCTGCAGCGCCGCGCTCCGATCTACGACAAGTCGGCCGACGGCCACTACAACCTGATCTCGGCGCTGCATAAGTCGGTGCGGGGCTCCGATCCCGACGCCGCGCTGTATTACCTCGCGCGCATGCTCGATGCCGGCGAGGACCCGCTGTTCCTGGCCCGCCGCGTCGTGCGCATGGCGGTCGAGGACATCGGCCTTGCCGATCCGCAGGCGCTCGTCATTGCCAACGCGGCCAAGGACGCCTTCGACTTCCTCGGCCATCCCGAGGGCGAGCTCGCGATCGCGCAAGCCGTCGTCTATCTCGCCACCGCGCCGAAATCGAATGCCGTCTACACGGCTTTCAAGGCCGCGATGCAGGTCGCAAAACAGGCCGGCTCGCTGCTACCGCCAAAGCACATCCTCAATTCCCCGACCAAGCTGATGAAGTCCGAAGGCTACGGCGCGGCCTACGAATACGACCACGACGCCCCCGACGCCTTCTCCGGCCAGGACTACTTTCCGGAAGCCCTGGGCCGCCAGACCTTCTACGACCCGCCCGAGCGCGGTTTTGAGCGCGAGATCCGCAAGCGGCTGGATTACTGGGCCAAGCTGCGGAAGGAGCGGGGAGGCTCGCGCTAGAAACGGCCATTTCGCCGTGACGGGAGCCGGCTTTTAGGGTACGCAGGCAACCATGAGCCGCCGCATCAAGAGAATGAACCCAAAGCCCCGCTCGCGTGACGAGCGCGACGATTCGCGTCCGTTCAAGGCGCGCACTGTGAAGAAGGCGGGACCACGGCTGGGTGGCAAGCCGGGTGCGAAGCCGCCGCGCTTTGCGGCGGAGCGTGCCGAGCGGCGGCCGCCCAAGGCTGCGCCCGAAGCGCCTGCGCCGGCAAAGCCCGTCGAGGCGCTGCTGCCGACGAAGGTGCAGACCGTCAAGGTGACGGCTGATGAAAACAACATGCGCGTCGATCGTTTCCTGGAAGCGCGCTTTCCCGGCCTGTCGTTCTCCCACATCCAGCGCGTCGTCCGCAAAGGCGAGCTGCGCGTCGACGGCAAGCGTGTCGACAGCAAGGATCGGCTGGAGGAGGGCCAGAGCGTCCGTATCCCGCCGCTGAAGCTCGACACGCCGAAGGCCGTCGGCGAGCTGTCGGAAGGTGCCCAAAAGACGCTTCAGGCGCTCAAAGAGATGACGATCTACGAGGACGACGACGTCCTCGTCCTGAACAAGCCTCTCGGCCTCGCCGTGCAGGGTGGCTCGGGCATGACACGGCACATCGACCAGATGCTGGAGGTGATGCGCGATTCCAAGGGCCAGAAGCCGCGCCTCGTGCACCGCATCGACCGGGAGACCTCGGGCTGCCTGCTGATCGCCAAGACGCGATTTGCCGCCTCGCATCTGACCGGCGCCTTCCGCTCGCGGTCGGCGCGCAAAACCTATTGGGCTTTGGTGCCGGGCCTGCCGAAGCCGAAGCAGGGCCGCATCTCGACCTTCCTCGCGAAGGAGGAGAGCGAGGACGACACCATCATGCGCATCGCCCAGCATGGCGACGAGGGCGCGAGCCACGCGGTGACGTATTATGCGGTGGTCGAGACCGCCGGCAACAAGCTGACCTGGGTGTCGCTCAAGCCCGTGACGGGCCGCACCCATCAGCTGCGCGCCCACATGGAGCATATCGGCCACCCGATCGTCGGCGATCCCAAATATTTCAATATCGAGAACTGGCAGCTGCCGGGCGGACTGCAAAACCGGCTGCATCTGCTCGCGCGCCGCATCGTTATTCCACATCCGCGCGGCGGCGTGATCGACGCCACCGCGCCATTGCCGCCGCACATGCAGCAGTCGTGGAATCTGCTCGGGCTCGATGCGAGCCGGTTCGATCCGATCGAGAACGCGCCGGAAGAGTAGGGATTGGGGCCTCGCTACCAGCCCCGTCATTGCGAGGAGCGAAGTGACGAAGCAATCCAGAATGCTTCTGCGGATACAGTCTGGATTGCTTCGCTGCGCTCGCAATGACGGTGTTGAGGCAGTGGCGACTGGCCCCCTCACTTCCGAAACTGCTCCAGAAACATCCGCAAGGAGTCGTGCGGGCTCTCGACATCCGTGATCAGCCAGCCTTCGGGTCCGTTGACCAGGACGAAGTTTAGCGTGACCTTTCGCCCGCGATTGTCGAAATTCGCCGCGACATAGGTCTTGTCGTATTGCCTGCGAACGACCGCGATCGCGACCGGGCCGAGCTTCCAGTTCGGGCTCTGCACCAGGAAGTCGTAGGGCTCGACCCTCGGCGCGCTCCAGGCCCTGCGCAGGCTGGGGTCGAAGAACTGCCGGGCGGAGGCGGCATCGCGCGGCAGGCCCTTTGACAGTTCCTGCGCGCCATCGCCGTAATGCGCGTAGACATTGCGGACCAGCGATTCCGGGCTGCGGAAACCGGCGTCCGCCGCGGCCGGCCAGAGCCCGGCGAGAAGGGCCGCAATGCCCGCAAGTTCCCTCATGCCTTGCCGCTCGCTTTATCAGCCGCCGGTCTTGGCTTACAAGCCTAGCATCCAGAGACCGAGGCCGAAACGAGATGCGCGAATTGTTCGATGAGGTTGCGGGGCGGTCCCCGCTCGATCCGCAGGAGGCGGTGCGCCAGGCCGCGCGTACGCCGCGGCGCAAGCGCTTCTACAAGGAGGCGGGCCTGGCCGAGGCCGAGGGCGGCTTCGCCATCACGCTGGACGGCAGGCCGATCCGGACGCCATCGGCCCGCCAGGTGGTGATCCCGTCGCGCGCGCTGGCCGATGCCGTGGCCGCGGAATGGGCGGCTCAGGGCGAGACGATCGATCCCGTGACGATGCCGCTGACGCGGATCGCCAACAGCGTCGTCGAGGGTGTCATCGATCGCGTCGAGCTCGTCAGCGAGGACCTTGCGAAATACTTCGAGACCGACCTGCTGTTCTATCGCGCCGGCCACCCCGAAGGGCTGGTCGCCCGCGAGGCCGCGCATTGGGACCCCGTGCTGTTCTGGGCCGCGGAGACGCTGGGCGCGCATTTCATCCTGTCCGAGGGCATCATGCACGTGAAGCAGCCGGACGAGGCCGTTCAGGCCGCCCGCGCCGCGCTCCCCGGTGATCCCTGGTCGGTCGCGGCGCTCCACGTGGTCACGACCCTGACCGGTTCTGCGCTGCTGGCGCTGGCGCTCGCCCATGGCGTGCGCGATGCCGGCCAGGTCTGGGCCGCCGCCCATGTCGACGAGGACTGGAACGCCGAGAAATGGGGCGTGGACGAGGAGGCGGCTGCCCGCCGCGCCGCCCGTCTGAAGGATTTTGGGGCCGCTGTGGCAGTGCTGGCGGCCGTAGAGCCGCAAGCGGACAAAGGTCCTTAACGAGAGGTTTACGAGGGCGGCCTTAGGGTGGGGCTAGCGTTCCCTGGGCCCCTGAAATGCCAACGCCGATAAGCTCGATCGTTCCGGTCAGTGCCGCCAGCCCCGTGGCTGATGCGGCGACGCCCGATCTTGTGCTCCAGGCCGGCAGCGTCGTGGACGCAAGGGTCGTCAGCGTGATGGCCGACAATCTGGTGCGGATCGCGATCGCCAATCTGTCGATGGATGTGATGTCCGAGGTGTCGCTGACACCGGGGCAAAATCTCCAGCTCGCAGTGTCGCAGAACGACGGCACCATCAGGCTCGCCATCATGAACGGGGCAGGCGAGCCGACGGCCGACCAGATCACGCTGACGCCGCGGGCGGCTTCGCTCGTGGACAGCCCGTCGCTCGCGCCATCTGCGACCACCGCGCGCAACACGCTGACGCCGTTGGAGCAGGTCGCCGTCACCGTGGCTTCGGCCGAGGCGGTCACGAAACAGGGCAGCCAGGCGCCGTTGTTCGCCAATCTCGCCTCCGTCGTCACCGGCAGCGATCTGCCGGCGGGACTGAAGCAGGCGGTGCTGGACGTGCTGGCGCAGCAGACGCCGCTCAACACCGCCCTCGACGGCGGCGATATCGAATCCGCCTTCCAGAAGTCCGGTCTGTTTCTCGAGGCGTCATTGGCCGCAGGCGCAACGCCGTCCTCCGGCACAATGCCGGACCTGAAGGCCGCGCTGCTGGTGCTGCGCCAGACATTGGCCACGCTCGAGACCGCCGCGCCACAGGCGCAAGGCGCCGCGATCACTACGGCGGGGAAACCGCAGGTCGCCGCCGTGCCGGCTCAGGCTGCATCGCCGTCAACCGAGCTCGATATGGCCCAACAGCCGCAGATGCCGCGCAGCGCCAATCTCCCAGCCGCTGTGCTCGCCGACATCGCCGGCGGCGCTCCGCAGGCCGCGATGCCGCGAACCATGTCCGCCGGCCTTGCCGCGGCCCTCCTTCAAGAGGTCACGCAAAACCTGCCGCGCATGATCGGCAACGTGCCGGGCTCCAACAAGGCCGTGCCGGATGGCCATCTCTTCGAGGCCGCGGCGCGCGCGACACCGCCGCCGTTCCGCGGCGCGCTGCCGGCGCCGCAGGCGATCGCCTCGCCATCGCTCGCGCCGGATACACCGCTCTCCGCAACGGTGCACCGCCTGCTCGACGACACCGATGCCGCGATCGCGCGGCAGACCTTGTTGCAGGTCGCCTCGCTGCCCGATCGCACCGATGCCTCTGGCCATCGCATCGATCCGACCGTGCCGCAGTGGAATTTCGAGATTCCCTTTGCAACGCCGCAGGGCACCGCGATGGCGCAGTTCGAGATCTCGCGCGACGGCGGCAACGAATCCGCCGATCCCGCCAAGCGCGCCTGGCGCGCGCGCTTCACGCTCAATGTCGAGCCGGCCGGCCCCGTGCATGCCCTGATCACGCTCAACGGCGACAAGACTTTTGTGCGGATGTGGGCGGAGCGGCCCGCGACCGCGCAGCAGCTCCGCGCCGGCATCGGCGAGCTCAATCAGGCCCTGACGCGCGCCGAGCTCAAGCCCGGCGACATCCTGGTGCGCGACGGCACGCCGCCGCAGCCGGCGCCGGCCCGCGCCGGCCACTTCCTGGATCGCGCCACATGAGCGATCCATCCAAGCTCGCAATTGCGCTGCACTACGAGAAGGGCAGCAACGCGCCCGTCGTCGTCGCCAAGGGCAAGGGCACGATCGGCGAAAAGATCGTCGAGATCGCCAAAGCCAACGACATCCCGATCGAAGAGAACGAGATCTTGGCCGGCGCGCTGTCCAAGGTCGAGCTCGGAGAGGAGATCCCGCCCGATCTCTACAAGGCCGTCGCCGAAGTGCTGGTGTTCGTGCTGCGGCTGTCGGGCCGGGGGCGGTAGAGCATGATCCGGAAAAGTGTGCAGCGGTTTTCCGACAAGATCATGCTCAAGAAATAACCTGTCATCGTTTCACCACGATAGCGGCTGCATGGTCGCGGCCATCTTCATTGCTCAACGGATACTGCTCGTGCTCACCCGCCGTTCCACCCTCGGCCTTCTCGCCGCAGCCGCCACCATGCCGCAGCGCGCGTTCAGCCACGTCGCGCCGCCGCGCAACGAGATTCGCGACAGCCTCGCAAAGCGCTTCACCGATCTTGGCACGGCAGGCACCTTCGTCGGCTACAAGGTCGAGGACTATCTGATCGTCGCGAGCGACAAGGACCGTTCGGGCGAAGCGACGCTGCCGGCCTCGACCTTCAAGATTCCGAACTCGCTGATTGCGCTCGAGACCGGCGTGGTCACAGATCCCGACAAGGACGTATTCCCCTGGGACGGCGTGAAGCGGCCGATCGAAGCGTGGAACAAGGACCACACGATGCGCAGCGCCATCGCGGTCAGCGCCGTGCCGGTCTATCAGGAGATCGCGCGCCGGATCGGGCAAGAGCGGATGCAAAAGTATGTCGACATGTTCGACTACGGCAATCGCGATATCGGCGGCGGCATCGACCAGTTCTGGCTCACCGGGAATTTGCGCATCGACCCGGTCGAGCAGATCGATTTCGTCGACCGGCTGCGCCGCCGCGCGCTGCCGATCAGCAAGCGCAGCCAGGATCTCGTCGCCGATATCCTGCCGGTGACCAAGGTCGGCGACAGCGTCATCCGCGCCAAATCCGGCTTGCTCGGCGCCGAGCGCGGCGAGCCGTCGCTCGGCTGGATGGTCGGCTGGGCCGAGAAGGGTGAGGCGCACACCGTGTTCGCGCTCAACATGGATTGCAAGGAGCCGCGTCTCGTCGGCGAGCGTATGCCGTTGACGCAAGCCTGCCTTGCCGAGATCGGCGCGATCTAGCTGGCGCGTACGAACCTGCTAGCATCCTTCCGACCAAACAAAAGAAAAGGTCGGGAGGATAAAATGAATTCAACGCCACTCTGGCTGTCGTCGCTCACGTTGGCCGCCGCCGGCGGATGGCTTGCCGCGACGATGTTTGCCGCACCCGCCACCAGCAAGGAGCCGCGCTTTCCGCAGCTCACCATGGACCAGCTCGACGCCAAGCAGAAGCCGCTCGGCGAGCAGATCATGAAGGTGTCGAGCGTCGGCATCGGCGGGCCCTACAATCCGATGATCCGCAGCCCGGTGCTCGGCCAGCGACTGTTCGACCTGTTCTACTATCTGCGCTGGGAAACCTCGGTCCCGACCAAGCTGAACGAGTTCGCGATCCTGATCATCGGGCGGCAGTGGCGCTCGCAGGTGGAATGGTTCGCGCACGCGCCGCTGGCGGCCAAGGCGGGCCTGTCGCCTGATATCATCACGGAGTTGAAGGCCAACAAGCGGCCGTCGAAAATGGCCGAGGACGAGGCCGTGGTCTACGACTTCGTCACCGAGATCACCACGACCAAGAAAGTTTCCGACGAGACCTACACGCGGGCGAAGAAGGTGTTTAGCGATCAGCAGATCGTCGATCTCACCGCGGTGTCTGGCAATTACGTGATGGTTGCGATGCTGCTGGCGATGGCCGAAGAGACGGTGCCGCCGGACAAGCAGGAGCCGTTCAAGCCGGGCGAGCCCTTAGGCGAGCAGCCTTCGTTGCGGCCATCCTTCGAGACGCCCGCCTCTGGCGGGCTCCTCAGGATGAGGTCTTGCTTCGTGGCGAGATATCAGACCCTCATGGTGAGGAGCGCCGCTTGCGGCGCGTCTCGAACCATGAAGGCCGAGCAGCCTCCCAGCGCCTAGCCCAGCTTGAACAGCGCTTGCAAAAATTCCTCCACCGCCTTGCGCGACTCCGCGGCGGTCGCGGGGTTGCCACCGACATGCGGGTTGAGCTCGACGCAGGCATCCTTGTAGGTGAAGGGCGCGTTGGTATCGCCGTTCATCAGCATGCCGCCGTCGCCCTCCTTGATATGGCAGTTGCGCACGGTCTGCGCGTTGGCCGACACCGCAACGGTGTTGACGCCGAGCAGGCCGCTGTCGAAGCCGTGCGCGCTGTCGGGGTACTCCGTCAGCACCACGTCACGCCCGGCCGTCTTGAGCCGTCCGACGAACGCCTTGCAGCTCGTCACGGGATTGTAGTCGTCAGGCGTGCCGTGGAAGATCCGGACCGGGCGTGCGGCGACGTCGCTGTCGCTCTGATACGTCGTCGAGCAATCCGGATAGAAGGGAATGTAAGCCGCGAACTGCACGCCGGACTTGTTCCAGAGCTTGTTGAAGCGCTCGAGGCTCGCATAGAGCGTCGCCTGTCCGCCGCGCGAGAAGCCCATCAGCACGATGCGGTCGGGATCGACGCGGGGATGCTTCGCAAGAATCTCCAGTGAGCGGTAGATGTCGACGATCAGATTGAGGCGGCCGAGCAGCGCCTGGTTCGGCCCGACCACCGTCAGCCCGCGGCCGGTAAAACCGTCGATCACGAAGGTCGAGATGCCCATGGCGTTGAAAGCATGCACCCAGGCCTCGGTCGTGGCGCCGACGCCGCTCGAGCCGTGCATCAGCACCACGACGGGAAGTTTGCCGGTGCCCTGGGCGACGCGGAATTCGCCAGCGACCGTCACCGGCTTGCCGGCCGCCGCATCGCCCCTGAGGAATTGCTGGTCGGAGAGGGTGAGCGAGGGGATCGGGAAGATCTCGGTCCGGGGGGCGGCTTCCCTTGGTAGCGACTGCGCGTTGGCGTCGGCGAGCAGGCTCGAAACGCACAGTGCCATGAGTGTCGCAGGGACGCGAATTGCCGTCGGCATCAGATTCCCCCCTATGATTTTGGCCTAATAGAACAACCGGTCTGGGCGCTGTCAATTTGATGCGCGACGACCTCAGGCCTTATCGGCCGTCTTCTTCGCCGTCAGCGCCTGGTCGATCGCAAAGCCGCCGATCTCGCTCATCGCCTGCGAGATCACGTCGCCCTTGCGGGCAAAGCCGTTGGAGAGGACATCGAACTGGGTGCGTGCCAGGCGCAGCACCTCGAGCGGCACCGAGACCACGGTCTCGTTGAAGCTGTCGACGGAGGCGCGCAACGTCTCGAGCTCGGTGGTGAGCTTGCCGATATGGCTTTCCGCATCCTGCATCAGGCCGAGCAGCTTGCCGCGCTCGGCGTCGAACGCGGCGCGCTCGGCCGCCGCGGCCGCGGTCACCTCGGCGAGCTGGGTCCCCAGCGCCGCGATCTGGCTGACCATGGCGTTTGAGGCGAGCTCGGTCGTCTCGCGCAGCTCCACAAGGCGCTTGTTCTCTTCCTGTTGCTCGTTAAACAGCCGTTCGGCCGACATCGCCCGGTGCTTGAGCGATTCGATCAGCGCGGCCGCGCGCAGCAGCATCTCGCCGTTGCGCCCCGACACCATGCTGGCCATCCGCCGCAGGAAGTCGGTGGTTTCGGACGGGCTGTTCGGCGGCAGGGGGACGACCGTGGCGGACATGGGTGATGCTTGCAGCCAGACGTGGTGACCGCCGCCGTACCGACTGGGCTCACGCAACATTCGGCGCCTGATCGTGAAGGGAGCAAGCCTGAATCGGCCGGCCCGGTCAACCGGTGGGGGCCGACAAAACGACGGCAATCCCCTCAGGCGTCTTTCTGGCGGCCGATCCGCCCGAGATGGGTGAAGCCGAACCCGGCCGAATATTTCAGGCCATAGCCGAGCGCCCGGTCGATGCCGATATGGGCGAGCCAGATCATGGCGATGGACAGCGTGAGCGGCGAGGCGAAGCCGAAGCCCAGCGTCAGCAGCGCCACCGGCGCCATGTAGCTGTGGGCGGCATTGTAGACCAGCGCCCCGAATCTGGCGTCGGCCAGGTACGCCAGGAAGCTCAGATCGGGGACGAAGAAGAGCAGGGCGAACACCAGCCACGAGCCGCCCCAGGAGGCGTAGAGCATCACCATCCCCGTGAACAGGGTCAAGCCTTCCAGCCGCAGGAGGATCTTGACGCCGCCGGTCGCCGCGCCCGTCTCGGCCGTTACCTCATCCATTGTCGTCTCCCAGGCAAAACTCTGTAATTCCTTGCGCTTTCCCGCTGCGGCAAGGCAGCCCTGCGGCGCCGAAAGCGGCTTCCCGGCCCGCAAAATGCCGTGTTAGAACCCCCGGCAATCGCATTTAGGCTAAGAACTGGCGGGAGCAAATGAAGAATATCCTGGACGCCCTTGAAGATCGTCGCGCCGGCGCAAAGCTCGGCGGCGGGGAGAAGCGCATCGAAGCGCAGCACGCCCGCGGCAAGCTGACCGCGCGCGAGCGCATCGAGCTCCTGCTCGACAAGGGATCGTTCGAGGAGTTCGACATGTTCGTCGAGCACCGCTCCACCGAGTTCGGCATGGAGAAGAACAAGATCCCCGGCGACGGCGTCGTCACCGGCTGGGGCACCGTCAACGGTCGCAAGACCTTTGTCTTCGCGAAAGACTTCACGGTGTTCGGCGGCTCGCTCTCCGAAACGCACGCGCTGAAGATCACGAAACTCCAGGACATGGCGATGAAGGCGAGGGCGCCCATCATCGGCCTCTACGACGCGGGCGGCGCCCGCATCCAGGAGGGCGTCGCCGCGCTCGCCGGCTATTCCTATGTGTTCCGCCGCAACGTGCTCGCCTCCGGCGTGATCCCGCAGATCTCCGTCATCATGGGCCCCTGCGCCGGCGGCGACGTCTATTCACCTGCCATGACCGACTTCATCTTCATGGTGAAGAACACCAGCTACATGTTCGTCACCGGCCCCGACGTGGTGAAGACCGTCACCAACGAGGTCGTCACCGCGGAAGAGCTCGGCGGTGCCTCGGTGCACGCCACGCGCTCCTCGATCGCCGACGGCGCCTTCGAGAACGACGTCGAGACGCTGCTCCAGATGCGGCGCCTGATCGACTTCCTGCCGTCCAACAACACCGACGGCGTGCCGGAATGGCCGAGTTTTGACGACATCGGCCGTGTCGACATGTCGCTGGATACGCTGATCCCCGACAATCCGAACAAGCCCTACGACATGAAGGAATTGATCCTGAAGGTCGTGGACGAGGGCGACTTCTTCGAGGTCGCGGATGCCTTCGCCAAGAACATCGTCACCGGCTTTGGCCGCATTGCGGGCCGCACCGTCGGCTTCGTCGCCAACCAGCCGATGGTGCTGGCCGGCGTTCTCGACAGCGACGCTTCGCGCAAGGCCGCGCGCTTCGTCCGTTTTTGCGATGCCTTCAACATCCCGATCGTCACCTTCGTCGACGTGCCGGGCTTCCTGCCGGGCACCGCGCAGGAATATGGCGGCCTGATCAAGCACGGCGCGAAACTGCTGTTCGCCTATTCGCAGTGCACCGTGCCGCTGGTCACCATTATCACCCGCAAGGCCTATGGCGGCGCCTTCGACGTCATGGCCTCCAAGGAGATCGGCGCCGACATGAACTACGCCTGGCCGACCGCCCAGATCGCGGTGATGGGCGCCAAGGGCGCGGTCGAGATCATCTTCCGCAGTGACATCGGCGACCCCGACAAGATCGCCGCGCGCACCAAGGAATACGAAGACCGCTTCCTGTCCCCCTTCATCGCCGCCGAGCGTGGCTACATCGACGACGTCATCATGCCGCACTCGACCCGCAAGCGGATCGCCCGGGCGCTGGCGATGCTGAAGGACAAGAAGGTGGAGACGCCGGCGAAGAAGCACGACAATTTGCCGTTGTGACGACAAGTAGCCCGGATGGAGCGTAGCGAAATCCGGGTTTTTAACCCAAGTGCCGCATGTCGCTGATGACCGAAGACGATCCGACCGACGAGATTTCAGACATTGAGGCGCGGATCGAGCGGCTGGCCGAGATCGCCGAGCGATGCCGGAAGTACATTCTGGCATCCAAGATCGCGATTGGCGGCGGCGGCGCGCTGTTGTTGATCACGATCCTTGGGTTGTTCGGGACAGGTCTGATTGCGGCGCTCGGATCGATCGCCCTGGTGCTGGGCGGGATCGTGTCGCTCGGTTCGAACATCAGCACGTTGCAGCAAACCGAGAGCGCCATCGGTGCTGCCGAGGCGCTTCGCGCGCAACTGATCGGCAGGATCGATCTTCGCGTGGTTGAGGACACGCCGCTGAAATTGGTGTGAGGCGAAGTTCGTAGGGTGGGTTAGCCCCGCGACTGCGCGAAGCGCAGTTCGCGCGGCGTAACCCACCATCTTTGTTGAAACATGCGCTGGCGGATTGCGCCTGCGCTAATCCGCCCTGCGTTTGACATCCGCCGCAACGAAATGCGCCATCTGATCGGCGTGGGCTTTTGCGAACGCCGGACGGCCCGTGGCGCGTGCGACGTAGTCGCGGCAGGCAGGACTGTCCGCCAGGCCGTCGAACTTGTCGACGACGCGCAGCACGTCCGACATCAGGATGTCGGCGACGGAGAAAGACCCCGCCAGCCATTCGCGGCCGGCCAGCACGGTCTCCATGTGCTTGAGGCGTAGCTTGAGGAAGTCGTCGACGAATTTCACGGCAGGCGAGCCATCGTCACTGCCGGTGAACTTGAACATCGTCCAGGGCAGGGCCGGCATCTCCACCGAATTGAGCGCCGCGAACACCCACTCCTTTGCCTCGCTGCGACCGCGCGGATCGGTGGGCATCAGCCTGTCGCTGAGCTCACCCAGATGCAGCAGGATCGCGCCGCTCTCGAAGATCGAGAGGTCACCATCGGTCAGCCACGGCACCTGGCCGAAGGGCTGGTGCGCGAAATGCGTGGCGTCCCGCGGGCCGAACGGCACGCTCGCGACGCGATAGGGCAACGCGGCCTCTTCGAGCGCCCAGCGCACGCGAAGGTCGCGTACGAAACCCCGCGGCATCTCGGGAACCCAATCGAAGGTGGTGAGGGTGAGGTTGGCCATGCGGTGTCTCCGTGCTGTCTGGGCATAGGACGGATGGAGGACGGGCGTTCCGACAGGCGCGGACGGTTTTTCTCCGCGGGCAGCGACCGTAGGGTGGGCAAAGGCGCACTTGCGCCGTGCCCACCATCTTTTGGCCGACGACAGAAGTGGTGGGCACGCTCCGCCTTGCCCACCCTACGGGGCCACTGGGCTTCGCTCACTGCCCAAGCTTCGCCAACTTGCCTTGCTTCGCGGCCTCGACCGCGCGCTCTGCATCCTCCGGCAGCAGGGTCCGCTCCGCCACCTGCCGCGCCGCCTCGCGCCGTACCGCGGCCACATACGCGCCATCGTCCGCATAGCGCTCCCCGATCGACAGCCGGGGATCGTGCACTTCCTTCCGCGCGGCCTCGGTCGGTGCGAATGGCACCACCGCGCCTTGCAGCGGATAGAGCGCCGTCGGGCCAAATCCCTGCGCGCGCGGATTCCATGCGGTGTAGGTCGCGCGCGGCACTGCGAGCGCAAGCTGGCGGATACCCGCGATGGCCATGCCGTCATTGTCCGCCTTCGGCACGAACACGGGATAGCGGCCGATCTCCTTGGGCGGCAGCACGCTCTGGTCGGAGAAGGCGGCCAGCGTGTGGATGCCGGCGTAGGGTAGGCCGGGGATATCCATCGGCACCGCGCCCTGTGCCGATACAAGTGTGCCGTGAGCGCGCATGGGGACGCGGCTTGCGGGCGGCTTGATGCCGTCGCTGATCCAGGCGTTGAGGTCGGTGAGCAGCGCGCGCATTGGCCCGCCCGCATGCATCGGGTTTTGCGGCAGCGACATCGCCGGCACGCCCTTCCGCATCACGTCGGAAGCTTCGGCGAAATGCGGCGTGCCTGTGATCATATAGGCGCGGACGTTGTCGGGCAGATCAAGGTGGTTGCCGGCGAGGTCGGTGACCAGCAGCGAGGCGTGCGAGGCCCACCATTCGTGCTCGCTGTCGGTCTGCATCACCTTCGGGCACGTCGCCGAGAGCGCGCAGCGGCGAAGCAGGCCGTCGGTCTTGCCGGAATAGGGATCGCTGAGGCTCGCATAGGTGAAGGGGAAGAGATCAGCCTGCCACGCCGGATCCTGCGGATGGCGCGGGTTGCGGCCGGGCTGGCCGAAGCGGACGTTCGTCGCCATCCGCCGCGTGCCCGCGACATGCGGCATCAATCCGTCGAACACCGTGCGGCCCTGGAGGTCCTCGTTGAAGCCGAGATAGAGGAAGTCGCGGAGAAAGCGGCCGGATTGCGACACGCCGAAGCCGATCGCGCGGCTGACGGAGGGATGCAGGCCGTTCAGCAGCGGGTTCGCTTGCGTCTCATCGTGGCGGAGAAAGCTGACGACGTCGCGCACGGCGGCATAGCCCATGCCGAGCGGCACAGGATCGCGCGCGGTGTAGGTGATCTCGTAGAGCGCGCCGGCATCAAAACCGTCGGGCCGGGTGATCTCTACTGTCACGGGATCGACGAGCTTTGCGAGGAGGCCGGAAGGCGCCTGCCGCGCATCGGCCCAGGCGGCGCGCACGGAGACCTTGAGGTCGGCGGCGTCGGTCGCCGGCCAGGTCAGCGTCGCACGCGCGGGATTGGTCGTGTTGTCGAAGACCACCTCTTCGCGCGCAGGCCCGGTGACGGTCTTCAGCACCGGCGCCGTCATCGCCATCTGGCCGGGCTTGGAGGGGATGTCGCCCTGCCAGCCGACCCAGACCATCGTAAAGCCCTGGCGATGCTGGAAGCCGATGCCGGCGTCTTCGGCCTTGTCGGCATTGTTGGCGCCGGGCTGGGCGGAATCGTCGAACAATTGCGGCGCCAGCTTGCGGCCGCGATTGGGCACCTCGAGCAGCAGCGTGCCGTTGCCGTGAGTGGGATCGGTGGGCCGCAGGATCACGACGTCGGCGGTGGCTGCCACCTTGCCGTCGGAGCTACGCGGCGCGAGCGCGAGGTCGGTGATGACGGCGTTGCGATCGTCGGACGGGTTGAGCGCGAAGGTCGCGCGCGCGGTGATGCGCTCATAGGTGCCGACATCGCCAAAGCTGCGCCCGGCAAAGGCGGGCTCGCGCGCGAGGATGTCGAAGCGGACGATTTCGGCGAGCGAGGCCGTGGGCCACAGGCAGGTGATCGCAACGACGCCCGTGATGATCCTGCGCATGGCCGTTCCTTCCCCCATCGGCGCGATCATGAAGTTCCGTCGCGCGGGCTTTTTGTTGCCGCCACTATAACCGTCTATGCTGCGGCCAAACAACGGGAGGAAACACATGCCTGCTGCCTACTTCGTCGTTCGCGCCACCGTCACCGACGCCAGCAAGCGCGCCGCCTTCGACACATGGTACGAGACCGCGCATGTGCCGGACGCGGTGAAGGCGTTCGGCATAGCTAAGGCCTGGCGGTTCTGGAGCCTGGACGATCCCTCGCTGCATCAGGCCATGTATCAGTTCGATGACGAGGCCAAGCTGGCTGCGATGCTGAGGGGCGATGCGTTGAAGCAGCTCGTCGCCGATTTCAATCGCGACTGGCCCGACGTGAAGCGCACGCGCGAGACGCTGGTGCTGGCGCAGGAGTTTGCGAAGCAGGACGCCGGAGCGTAGCCCGCACCGAGTCCCGTAGCTCGCTTGTCCCTGACACCCATGTCATGAATCTGAAGATGCGATTCAGCTTTCGTTCATGTCGTGACCACGACACTCCCTCTGCATCACTTGCTCGATAGCCTAGAGGACATGTCATGGAGCGTCGGAACTTTTTGAAACTTGCATTCGGCGTCGCGGCTGGAGCCGCGACGTTGACCGCGACCGCACAAGCTGCGCCGTTGGCGCCGCAGCCGCTCGGTGATCCCGCGCGCGCGCCGCAAGGCAATCCCGACGCTCGTCCCGCCGTCACCACCAGTGAGGAGACCGCGCAGCTCAAGCCCGAGCAGGTGCATTGGCATGGCCACCACCGCCATTGGGGCTGGCGCCGCCGCCACTGGGGTTGGCATCGCCGGCGCTGGCACCGCCACCACTGGTAAGCTCGACACAAGCCAAGCCTTGAACGGGGATCGTGATTGCGGTCCCCGTTTTGATTCGGAGCTGGCGGATGCGACGTCAGGCGTTCAAAACGAAAATGGCCGCGCAGGCTTTCGCCGCACGGCCATCTCGCAATACGAAAAGGTCAGATCAGATCGGGCGGCAGCGGCCACCCCACCAACGGAAGCCGTACGGGCAGACGCGGGCGCGGGGCACGACGACGACCGGCGGGGCAACCACCACCGGGCCGGGCCGCACAACGACCGCACCGCGCATCGGGCGGCAGCCGCCATAGGCGCCGCGGTACCAGCCGGGGCCGCAGCCACCGGCGGCGCTGGCCGCTTCGCTGAAACCGGCGACCGCGCTGGCGAGCATGACGGCGGCAAACAGGTATTTCATGTGATCTTCCTCTTGTCCTTGGGCAGGTTTTTGGGGCGCTTGCGGCGCACAATGAATCAAAAGATACGATTCGACACGTTAAATTTGGGGACGTGCCGACACGTCGCGATCCAAACCTGCCAATCATGACCTGAATGCGGCATGAACATTCTCCGCATGCGGCTTCCGGCGACAGCGATGGCGCGCCGTCCCGATGGAATCGGAACGGAGCTCCAGGTTCTTTGTTCTGATGCGTTTCTTTGACGCGAACCGGTATCGACGTCGCTCGAAAACGCTCTAGCGGCCGAGAAAGCCCAGCACCAATTCCTTGTACTTCTCCGGCGCCTCCAGGAAGACGAGGTGTCCGGTGTCCGGGATCACTTCGGCCCGCGCGTTCGGCATCTTGGCCGCAAGCGCTTTCGCGAGCTCCGCGTTCTGGCCCATTTTCGCGCGCAATGCCTCCGGCGCGTTCGGACGGCCCGGCGCGTTGTGATCGTCGGCGCCCATGATGAACAGCGTCGGCTCTGTGATCAACGCGACCTCGTGCGCGACCGGCTCGCGATAGATCATCTGGCCGGAGCTGACGTAGGCGCGCAGCCAGCGCGGATAGTCCGGGCTGCCCTTGATGTTGTAGCGGGCATCGACGAACGGCGTGATCGCGTCGGGCGGCAGCTTGATCGCGTAATTGGTCTGGAGCTGCTTGCGATAGCCGTCGGGTGTGAGCTTGTCCTCGCTCTCGATGATCTTCTCGGTCGGCGTCGGGGGCACGTAGAGGCGGTAGTCTTCCAGCCCGATCGGCGCGGTCAGCACGAGATGGGCGACGCGGTCCGGATAGGCGCGGGCGATGCGCACGCCCAGCATGCCGCCGAGCGAATGCGCGACGACCTCGGCTTTGTCGATCTTGAGATGATCAAGCAGGGCGATGGTGTTGCGCGCCAGATTGTCGAAGTGCAGCTCGCCTTGCGGCTTGGAGGATTTGCCGAAGCCGATCTGGTCCGGCACGATCACGCGAAAACCGGCGTCACTGAGCATCTTGATGACGGGCGCCCAGTAGCTCGACGGAAAATTGCGCCCGTGCAGCAGCACGACGGTGCGGCCGTTCGGCCGCTCGGGCGCGACGTCCATATAGGCCATGCTGAGCTGCTCGCCGTCATTGATGACAGGCAGCAGATGCACGGGATACGGATAGGCAAAGCCTTCGAGCGCGATGCCATAGGGCTCGCGCGGGGTAGTGTCGGCGGCGTAAGCGAAAGAGAGCGGGGCGGTGAGGAGGGCGGCGGCAAGCGCGACCGGGAGGAGGCGGTTCATGAAGATCTCGTAATTGGAGCCGTCATTCCGGGGGCACGTCGAACACGCGAACCCGGAATCTTGAAGTTCCAGGTTCGATGCTTCGCATCGCCTCGGAACGATACTGCGCTTAAAGCGATGGATGGCCCGGTCAAGCCCGGCCATGACGGAAGCCGTGGTTCACACGCAAACGTGCGATCTCACGCACCTGGCGTGATCAATCCTTCCCGGTCGCGAACAGCGTCGCAAACTGCTTCTCGCCGGTACGGGTGAAGTTCACCACGCGGCTGCCGGGCGTGGCGTCGCGCGCGGCCCATTTCAGCTCGGCGAAACGCTGCATCATGGCGGCGCCCAGCGTGCCCGCGAGATGATGGCGCCGCTCGCTCCAGTCCAGGCAGGCCTTGCACACCGGACGGCGCGGATGGGTCAGCATGTCGGGCGAGATCTGCAAATGCTTTGCGAGAAAGCGCTCGCCTTCAGGCGTCAGCTCGATGTCCTGCTTCTTCTGCCTGACCAGGTTTCGCGTGCGTAGACTGTCGAGCATCTGCACGCCGAGATCGCCGGCGAGGTGGTCGTAGCAGATCCGCGCGCGCCGCAGCGCCGGATCCTTCGGCCCGGTGCGCACGCGCATGTGGCCGGTGCGCGCGGCAAGTCCCGCAAGGCCTTCGAGCACGCCGGCGACGTCATCGTCGGTGAGGCGGTAGTAGCGGTGGCGGCCCTGCTTCTCTGGCTCGATCAGCCCGCCGGCCTCGAGCTTGGCCAGATGCGAGCTTGCGGTCTGTGGCGTGATGCCGGCCTCCTGCGCGAGCTCGCTCGCCGTCAGCGCGCGGCCGTTCATCAGCGCGGTGAGCATGTTGGCGCGGGCGGGGTCGCCGACCAGCGAGGCAATCATGGCGATGTCAGGACCTGATTTCATGCTTCGATGGTAGCCGAAGCATTGCGGTGGGGCAAGGACGTAGTCTGTTTCTGCGAACACGTCATTGCGAGCGAAGCGAAGCAATCCAGTTGCTTCAGCGGCGACGGTGTTGCTCGCGCTTGCCGCAATGAAAAATCAGGGAGCCAACCATGTCCGTCACCGTCTTCATCCGCTACCAGCTCGATCCCTTCAAGCGCGCGCAGTTCGAGGAATATTCGAAGCGCTGGCTCACCATCATCCCGAAATGCGGCGGCGACCTGATCGGCTATTTCGTGCCGCATGAGGGCACCAACAACATCGCGTTTGCGCTGATCACCTTCGAGAGTCTGGCCGCCTATGAGGCCTATCGCGCCCGGCTGCGGCAGGACGCAGACGGCATGGCCAATTTCCATTTCGCCGAGGAGAACAAATTCATCCTCGCGGAAGAGCGCACCTTCCTGCGCAAGGTGGTATTGTAGACCGCCAACGCAAAGGAGACGCCCATGATTGCCGTGATTTTCGAAGTCTGGCCCAAGCCGGAACATCGCCAGGACTACTTCGACCTCGCGGCCGACCTGAAGCCGATCCTGCAAACCATCGATGGCTTCATCTCGGTCGAGCGCTTTGAAAGCCTGACCGAGAAGGGCAAGATCCTGTCGGTGTCGTTCTGGCGCGACGAGGCAGCAGTCCAGGCCTGGCGCAACACGATGGAACACCGGCGCACGCAGGCGAAGGGCAGGGCGAAGATCTTTGCCGATTATCACCTGCGCATCGCCAGCGTCATCCGCGACTACGGCATGAATGATCGCGAGCAGGCGCCGAAGGACAGCCGCGCCGTGCACGACGCGCACTAGCGTTTGCATTTGCGCAGGCTTATCTCTGCGCGGCCAACAAGGGAGAGAAACATGCATGTGACAACCGCTGACAAGCGCGCGACGTTCAAGACGATGCACGAGAGCGGCTGCTTCATCCTGCCCAATCCGGTCGACGTCGGCAGCGCCAAGGCGTTGCAGCATCTCGGGTTCAAGGCACTGGCCTCATCGAGCGCGGGCTTTGCCTGGACCATCGGCAAGGCCGACAACCACGTTACGGTCGATGACGTCTGTCAGCATCTGGCAGCATTGTGCTCGGCCGTCGACATCCCCGTGAATGCGGATTTCGAGGGCGGCTTTGCCGTCGAGCCGGACAAGGTGGCGGACAATGTCGAGCGCGGTGTGCGCACCGGCGTCGCCGGCCTCTCGATCGAGGACTCCACCGGCGACAAGGACAAGCCGCTCTACGAGCGCGCGCTGGCGGTCGAGCGCATCAAGGCCTCGCGCAAGGCGATCGGCGACAGCGGAGCGCTGCTGGTCGGTCGCTGCGAGGCGTATTTGTGGGGCGTGACCGACCTCAAGCTCGTCCTCGACCGGCTTACCGCTTACGCCGACGCGGGAGCCGACTGCCTCTACGCGCCGGGCCTGAAGACGCGCGAGGACATCGCCGCCGTGGTGAAGGCTGTCGCACCAAAGCCGTTCAACCTGCTGATCGGCGCGTCCGGCCTGTCCTTGCAGGAGGCCGCCGACCTCGGCGTGCGCCGCATCAGCGTCGGCGGCTCGCTCGCCCGCGCCGCCTGGGGCGGCTTCATGCGCGCCGCGAAGGAGATGGCGGAGAAGGGGACCTTTACGGAGCTCGGCACCGGCTATTCCGGCGGCGAACTCAACAAGATGTTCAGCTAAACGAAAAGCGGCGGGATGTAAGGTCCCGCCGCTCTCTCATCCTCTCGGTGTCATGCCCCCCGCAAGCGGGGCATCCAGTACGCCGCGGCCTCTTGATTCAATCTCCGCCGCCGGTCGAATACTGGGTCGCCCGGTCAAGCCGGGCGACGACAGCTGTTGTCGTTACTTCGCGCCCTCGGACGGGGCGGCCGGAACTGGCGCCGCCGGCTTGCTCGGGGCAGCACCCGTGGTCACGCCCGGTCCCGTGTTGTTGCGCGGCGTCACATCGCGCATGCCGGGAGGCGCGGCCGGATTCGCAGGCGGAGCCTGCTGGGCGGTCTGCGTTGCCGGCGTGTTGCTGGCCTGGTTGCCGGTGCTCGTGTTGTTCAGTCCGTAGAACACGGCACCCAGTACCAAGGCGATCGCCACTGCGAACAAGGCTACCTTGCCGCTGGAGGCGGGGCCTTCGCCAAGCTCGGGATCGACCTGAAGCTCGGCATCCCGTCGCGCCGCACGGACATACTCATCATCGGCGAGATTCGGGCGATACGGATCGTTGGGAAAACGGTCGTCAGCCATCGATTTTGTCTCCTCGATTATTGCGGCTGGACAACCCCTAGATGCGAGATTCTGTTCCGCCCTCCTTAGTGCTTTCGTCGCATGTTGCCCTTGCGCGAGGAATCGGGAACCTGTTCATTTTGGAACCGTGCGCGTCGGTTCCATCGATGGGGAAGGGAACAAGGCGATGTGGAGCTTGCCGCCGAGCGATAGCGTGCTGCATCTGTTGTCGCTGGTCGCGGTCGCAGCGCAAGGCATGACCGCCGCGCTCGCGGCCGGCCGCCGGAGCATGGACTGGCTCGGCGTCTGCTTCCTCGGCTGCATCACCGCGCTCGGCGGCGGCACCTTGCGCGATCTCTTCCTCGGGCACTATCCGCTGGCCTGGGTCGCTCATCCCATCTATCTCGCGCTGGCCGGCGGCGCGGCCTTCCTCACCATCCTGATCGCGCGGCTCGTGCACCGGCTGAAGGTGGCCTTCATCGTGCTCGATGCCATCGGTCTCGTCGTCTTCACGATGGCCGGCTGCGACATCGCCTGGCAGACGAATGCCGCGCCGCCGATCGTCATCGTCTCCGGCATGGTGACCGGCTGCGCGGGCGGGGTGCTGCGCGATGTGCTCTGCAACGACGTGCCGCTGCTGTTCCGCTCCGAGCTCTACGCGACCGTTTCGGTGGCGACCGGCCTGTTCTACGCCACCGCCTTCGGCCTCAATCTCAATGCGGAGCTCTGGACGATCTTGACGTTTGTCCTCGGCGTCAGCTTCCGCCTGCTCGCGGTGCGCTACAAATGGGAGATGCCGAAATTCGTGTTCACGGAAGGTGAGGAGCGGTAGGCGCTCTTTCGTTCACTGTTCCATCTACGTCGTCATTGCGAGCGCAGCGAAGCAATCCAGCATCTTTCCGCGGAGGGACTCTGGATTGCTTCGCTGCGCTCGCAATGACGGAGAGGAGGCAGCAAGAACTACGGCTTTCCCTTCCGCGCCTTCGCCACCTGCGCCGTGGTCACCAGCGGCGCGGCGTTGCCCCAGGAATTGCGGATGTAGTTCGTCACTGCGGCGATCTCTTCGTCGGACAATTGCTTGGCATAGCCCGGCATCTCGCCGGCGTTGGGCGCGCGTGGCGTCGTCACGGTGTGGGCGCCGTCGAGGATGATGCGCAAGCTGGAGGACGGATTGACCGATTGCAGAAGCGCGTTGCCGGGCAGCGGCGGATAGATGCGCGGCGCGCCGGAGCCGTCGGCTTCATGGCAGGCGATGCAGAGTTTTGCGTAGACGGCCTGGCCGGCCTTCATCTCGGCCTCGTCGGGCGGCGTCACGATCGTCTCGCGCCGCGACGGCGGCAGACTCTTCAGATATTCCGCGATGGCGCGCACATCGGCATCGCTCATCTTCGAGGTCGAGCCGACGACCACCTCGGCCATCAGCCCGCCGGCATGGCTTTTGACGTTTCGCGCGCTTTGCAGATATTCGGTGATGTCTTCGACGCTCCATGACTTCAGCCCGGTGCGCGCGGCGCCATCGAGCCTTGGTGCGTACCAGCCGCCGACCTCGTTGCCCGACAGCGCCTGCGCAGTTTTGTCCGCGCCGAAATAGTTCTTCGGCGTGTGGCAGGCGCCGCAATGGCCGAGCCCGGTGACGAGATAGCCGCCTCTGTTCCACGCCGCGCTCTGGCTCTGGTCCGGCTCGAACAGGCCGGGCTTGAAATACATGGCGTTCCAGACCCGCATCAGGCCGCGATAACCGAACGGCCAGCGCAGCTCTGGCGGCTTGTTGCGGCTCGCCACGGGCGCCAGCGTTCCGAGATAGGCCCGGATCGCCAGCGTGTCGTCCTTCGTCACCTTCGTGAAATAGGGATAGGGGAAGGCCGGGTAATAGTTCGAGCCGTCGGGCGCGATGCCGGTGCGCACCGCGCGGGTGAAATCGGCGTCGGTCCAGGCGCCGATCCCGGTGTCACGATCCGGCGTCAGGTTCGGCGCGTAGATCGCGCCGAAGGGCGTATCGATGCGCTTTCCGCCCGCGAATGGCTTTGCCGGATCGGTGGTGTGGCAGCCCGCGCAGTCGCCGGCCTCGACCAGGGCCTTGCCGTAGGCGATCAGCTCCGGCGATGGCTCGGCGGCGCGGGCCGCGCTCGCAACTGCACCGCACAATGCGACAACAGCCAGAATCATTCGCATCGAAAGCTTCCCCTGCGACCAATCGCCCGGATAGGAGCCTCACGTCGTTTCGCGTCAGTGGGGGTATGGTGACACAAATTGAAAATGCTTGATGCCTTTGCAGCCACGAAATTGCGATTATTACCCGGCGCTTCCTTTGGTCCAGATTTGTGATGCGGAGCGTTAAATATCCGACATAGAGTGGCGGAGTTGGTCGGCGCGCCCTAGCTAAAAACAACGGGCAGGCAACGGCTTAAGTGGCCAAACGCTCAAACGGGCGGAAGAGGACAAGAATGGGTATCAACCAGGGTCCGATCAGTCTCGACCAGAAATACACCCAGGAAACCGGACACGTCTTCACCACGGGCATCCAGGCCCTGGTCCGGTTGCCGATGGCCCAGATCCGGCGCGACGCCGCCAACGGCCTCAACACCGCGGGCTTCATCTCCGGCTATCGCGGCTCGCCGCTCGGCGGCTATGACCAGCAGCTCTTTGCGGCGCGAAAGCATCTCGAGCAGTACAACATCAAGTTCCAGCCCGGCGTGAACGAGGATTTGGCGGCGACCGCCGTGTGGGGCTCGCAGCAGCTCAACCTCTCGCCCGGCGCTAAATATGATGGCGTCGTCGGCATCTGGTACGGCAAGGGCCCCGGCGTCGATCGCTGCGGCGACGTGTTCCGCCACGGCAATGCCGCCGGCTCGGCCAAGAACGGCGGTGTGCTGTGTCTGGCCGGCGACGACCACGGTGCAAAATCCTCCACCGTTCCGCATCAGTCCGACCACGCCTTCATGTCGGCTTTGATGCCGTATCTCTATCCCTCCAGCATCCACGAAATGATCGAGATGGGCCTGCTCGGCATCGCGATGTCGCGCTATTCGGGCTGCTGGGTCGGCATGAAGGTGATCACGGAGACGGTGGAGACCACCGCCGAGATCGACCTCACCGACGAGATGAAGCCGTTCATCATCCCGCCCGATTTCGAGCTGCCGCCCGGTGGCCTCAATCTGCGCTGGCCCGACGACCGCTTCGAGCAGGACCGCCGCCTCCAGGACTACAAGGGCTTTGCCGCGATCGCCTTTGCGCGCGCCAACAAGGTCAACCGCGTCACCATGGATTCACCGAACGCCCGCTTCGGCATCATGGCGTCAGGCAAGAGCTATGAGGACGTCCGCCAGGCGCTGCGCGAGCTCGGGATCACCGAGGAGGTCGCCGCCAAGATCGGGCTTCGCCTCTACAAGATCGGCATGCCCTGGCCGCTGGAGCCGGAAGGCGTACGCCAGTTTGCGGTCGGCCTCGAAGAGATCTTCATCATCGAGGAACGGCGCGAGATCGTCGAGAACCAGGTCAAGCAGGAGCTGTTCAACTGGCGCGACGACGTCCGCCCGCGCATCGTCGGCAAGATGGACGAGCACGACAAACGCTTCCTGACCTTCGCCGCCGAACTCAGCGTCGCCTCGCTTGCGACCTCGCTCACCGAGCGGCTTCTCCGCCTCAATCTCAACCCCGAGATCGCGGAGATGCTCCGCGCCAAGGCCGACTGGTTCAACGGCCGCCAGGCCACGCAAATGCAGGCGACGGCGCCTGTCTCTCGCGTACCGTATTTCTGCTCCGGCTGTCCCCACAACACGTCCACCAAGGTCCCCGAAGGCAGCCGCGCGCTCGCCGGCATCGGCTGCCACTTCATGGCGCTGTGGATGGATCGCTCGACCGAGACGTTCACTCATATGGGCGGCGAGGGCGTGCCGTGGGTCGGCATCGCGCCCTTCACCAACGAGAACCACATCTTCGCCAATCTCGGCGACGGCACCTACTTCCACTCCGGCCTTCTCGCCATCCGGCAGGCGGTCGCCTCCAAGACCAACATCACCTACAAGATCCTTTATAACGACGCGGTGGCCATGACGGGCGGCCAGCGCCATGACGGCGATCTCTCGCCGCAGCAGATCACGTTCCAGCTCCACGCCGAGGGCATCCGCGAGATCTATCTGGTCTCGGAGGCGCCCGACACCTATCCGGCCGACACCATCGCGCCCGGCGTGAAGCTGTATCACCGCGACGAACTCGACAACGTCATGAAGATGTGCCGCGAGTACAAGGGCACCTCGGCGATCGTCTTCGTGCAGACCTGCGCGGCCGAAAAGCGGCGCCGCCGCAAGCGCGGCCTGATGGAGGATCCGGCGCGCCGCGTCATGATCAACCCGGCGGTCTGCGAAGGCTGCGGCGATTGCTCGGTGCAGTCGAACTGCATCTCGGTCGAGCCCCTGGAGACCGAGTTCGGCCGCAAGCGCGCCATCAACCAGTCGTCCTGCAACAAGGACTATTCCTGCGTGAAGGGCTTCTGCCCGTCCTTCGTCACCGTCGACGGCGGCAAGCCGCGCCATCGTGCGCCGGCCGATCTCGGTGACATCGGCGAGCTGCCGGAGCCCGCGTCTCGGCCGACGGTGGACAAGCCCTATAACATCGCCGTCGGCGGTGTCGGCGGCACCGGTGTCCTCACGATCGGTGCGCTGCTCGGCATGGCCGCTCATATCGAGGGCAAGGCCTCGATGATCCTCGACATGTCGGGCCTGGCGCAGAAGGGCGGGGCGGTGCTCAGCCACGTCCGCCTGTCCGATCATCCGGCCGAGGTGACCTGCTCGCGTATCGTCACTGGTACGGCGGATCTCGTGCTCGCCGCCGACGAGGTGGTCGCGGTCGCCAAGGACACGATCTCGCTCTGCGACACCAGCCGCACCCGCGGCATCATCAACAGCCACGTCATTCCGACCGCCGACTTCGTCCTCAACCGCGATTTCAACTTCCAGACCCGCAAGCTGAATGGCTTGCTGGAGACGGCGCTGCACAAGGACTCGGTGTTCTTCGATTTCACCAAGCCGGCCGAGCAGCTGCTTGGCGACAGCATCGCCACCAACATGATGATGATGGGATATGCCTATCAGAAAGGCCTGTTCCCGCTGTCGGCAGAATCGATCGAGCAGGCGATCGAGGTCAACGGCGTCGCGATCAAGATGAACAAGGAGGCCTTCCGCCTCGGCCGCCTCGCGGTCGCCGATCCCCAGCGCCTCGCCGACATGCTGAAGGGGACGGACGAGGTGGTTGCGCCGAAGACGCTCGACGCAATGACGCTGGATGAGGTCGTCGCGCACCGCGCCAAGCACCTGACCGCGTACCAGAGCGGCCGCCTGGCAAAACGCTATCACAAGCTGGTCGATCAGGTTCGCGATGCCGCCAAGCAGGGCGGTTATGACGATGCGCTGCCGCGCGCGGTCGCGGTGAACTACGCCAAGCTCCTGGCCTACAAGGACGAATACGAGGTTGCGCGCCTCTACACCGACGGCGCCTTCGAGCAGCAGCTCCGCGACCAGTTCGAGGGCGACTTCAAGTTCAACTTCAACCTTGCCCCGCCGATCCTCAGCAGTGGTGTCGACGCGCTCGGCCGCCCGAAGAAGCGCGCCTTCGGCCCGTGGATGCTGAAGGTCTTCCGCGTGCTGGCGAAATTCAAGTTCCTGCGCGGCACGCCGCTCGACATCTTCGGCCACAGCGCCGACCGCAAGCTCGAGCGCGATCTGATCGTGGGCTACGAGAAGGACGTCGCCACCGTGCTCGGCCTGCTGTCGCCGGTTACGGTCGATACCGCGGTCGAACTGCTATCGCTGCCCGACCGCATCCGCGGCTACGGCCCGGTCAAGGAGAAGGCCGTCGCGGACGCGAAAGCCCGCTACGCCCAGCTCGCGGCCGACCTCGCGAGCCCGCCGCCGGCGCCGAGGCAGATCGCGGCGGAGTAGGGCGGTCTCGTAGGGTGGGCAAAGGCGCGAAGCGCCGTGCCCACCATCTCACCAAGTTGCACCGCAAGAGGTGGGCACGCTTCGCTTTGCCCACCCTACGATTTCGTCTTTGAAATCAACCACCGTCCTACTGTGCATGGGGTTGTTTTCGCAAAAAAGAAAATCGCTTGTGCCGTCGGGCAAAACACCTTTAGGACTCTGGCCGTCATTGCGAGCGCAGCGAAGCAATCCAGAAATGCCTCCGCGGATAGACTCTGGATTGCTTCGCTGCGCTCGCAATGACGACGCGGTGGCAGAGTGGCCTTCCCGCCGCACTTCGAGATTGCGGTAGCCGGGAGTTGCGCCAACGCGCTGCCCTCTCGCCCGACGGAATATTTCCGCGCTTGCCAAGCTGGCCCCCGCGGTTCAGAAAAACGGAGCAAGAAGAAACGCGAGCGCGGAGACCTGACGTTTTGACCATCAAGGGCAAGGCCTACATTGCCGGGATCTACGAACACCCGACCCGGCATGCGCCGGACAAATCCACCGCCCAGCTCCATGCCGAGGTCGCCAAGGGCGCGATCGAGGATGCCGGGCTCAGCAAGGACGACGTCGACGGCTATTTCTGCGCGGGCGACGCCCCCGGCGGCGCCTGGCCGATGGTCGATTATCTCGGCCTGAACACCAAAAAACTCCGCCACGTCGATTCAACCGAGACCGGCGGCTGTTCCTACATCATCCATCTTGGCCACGCCGCTGAAGCCATCGCGGCCGGCAAGTGCTCGATCGCGCTGATCACGCTCGCCGGCAAGCCGCGCACTGGCGTGATGCCGCCGCGCGCGGCCGGCGCGGAGGCCGATTTCGAGTCCGCTTACGGTGCGACCACGCACAATGCCTATGGCATGTGTGCCATGCGCCACATGCACGACTATGGCACCACGAGCGAGCAGCTCGCCTGGATCAAGGTCGCGGCCTCGCATCACGCGCAATACAATCCGCATGCGATGCTCAAGGACGTCGTCACCGTCGAGGACGTGCTGAACTCGCCGATGATCTCCGATCCGCTGCACCGCATGGATTGCTGCGTCGTCACCGACGGCGGCGGCGCGCTGATCGTGACGACGCCCGAAATCGCCAAGAGCCTGAAGAAGCCGCTGGTCAAGCTGATCGGTCACGGCGAAGCCATGAAGGGCCCGCGCGGCGGCAAGGATCTCGACCTGACTTACTCCGCCGGAATTTGGTCCGGCCCGCGTGCGTTCGAGGAAGCCGGCATCACGCCGAAGGACATCAAATACGCCTCGATCTATGACAGCTTCACCATCACGGTGCTGATGCAGCTCGAGGACCTCGGCTTCTGCAAGAAGGGCGAGGGCGGCAAGTTCGTCGCCGACGGCAATCTGATCTCGGGCGTCGGCAAGCTGCCGTTCAACACCGACGGCGGTGGGCTCTGCAGCAACCATCCCGTCAATCGCGGCGGCATGACCAAGATCATCGAGGCCGTCAGGCAGCTGCGCGGCGAGGCGCATCCGAAGGTGCAGGTCAAGAATTGCGATCTCGCCATCGCCCACGGCACCGGCGGCCTTCTGGGCGTTCGCCACGCCGCTTCGACGGCCATTCTGGAGCGCGTGTGATGAGCGAAGCGAAAAAGTATCCGGCACCGGTCACGAACCCCGAGACCGCTGCGTTCTGGGACGCGGCCAAGCAGGGCAAGTTCATGATCAAGCGCTGCACCGCCTGCGGCGAAGCGCATTACTTCCCGCGCTCGATCTGTCCATTCTGCTATTCGGACAAGACGGTGTGGGAGGAGAGTTCGGGTGAGGCCACGATCTACACCTGGAGCCTGATGCGCAAATCGCCGACCGGCCCCTATGCCATCGCCTATGTCACGCTGAAGGAAGGGCCGTCGCTTCAGACCAACATCGTCGACTGCGATCTCGAGAAGCTCAAGATCGGCCAAAAGGTGAAGGTGGTGTTCAAGCCGACCGATGGCGCGCCGTTGCCGTTCTTCACGCCGGTCTAGGGCGAAGCTGCGTAGGGTGGGTAGAGCGAAGCGAAACCCACCGACGCCGGCTACCCATCCTATGAGTTCTTCCTTCTCCCCTTGTGGGAGAAGGTGGCGCGAAGCGCCGGATGAGGGGTATCGCTCCGCGGAGAAAATTTTCCGTGCGGAGGCAACCCCTCACCCCAGTGAGTTTGTTGCGAGCACCTCGTGGCCCTCTCCCACAAGGGGAGAGGGCACATCAACGGGCACCGCTTCTCGCGGAGAGAGCCGGGAGGAAACCAGAAGAATGTCCGCCAGATATGAAGAACTCAAAGGCCTGAAAAACATCGGCCAGAAATACGCCTATGGCGATCGCGAAGTCATGCTCTACGCCTACGGCATAGGCCTCGGCGCCGATCCTATGGACGAGAAGGAGCTCACTTTCGTCAACGAGGGCACGTTCACGCCGCGGCCGCTGAAGGTGGTGCCGACGTTTGCGTCCGTCGCAGCCTGGGGTTCGGGGCCGGGCGAGATGAACCTCAACCGCGTCATGGTGGTCGACGGCGAGCGCGACATCACCTTCCACCAGCCGCTGCCGGTGGCAGCCCACATCACCGCCGACTCCTCCGTGGTCGAGGTCTACGACAAGGGCAAGGACAAGGGCGTCGTCATCAGCCACCAGACCGTGCTGAAAAACGAGAAGGGCGAGAAGCTTGCAACACTGGTTGCCTCGCGCTTCGCCCGCGGTGACGGCGGCTTTGGCGGGCCGAACCTGACCCAGCCCGATCCGCACAAGATCCCCTCGCGTTCGCCCGACAAGACCATCGACATCGTCACGCGCCCCGACCAGGCCCTGGTCTATCGCCTCTGCGGCGATCGCAACCCGCTGCACAGCGATCCCGAGTTCGCCAAGAAGGCCGGCTTCCCGCGCCCGATCCTGCACGGCATGTGCACCTACGGCATCACCTGCCGCGGCGTGCTCCAGACCTATGCCGACTACGACGCGTCGGCCTTCCGTCAGCATGTCGCGCGGTTCTCCTCGCCGGTTTATCCCGGCGAGACCGTGACCATGGACCTCTGGAAGGACGGCAACACGATCTCGTTCGAAGCCAAGGTGAAGTCGCGCGGCGTCACCGTGATCAAGAACGGCAAGACGGTGCTGGGTTAGGGCGGTCACGTGCCCCGGACGCAGCGCAGCGCTCCTTAGCGGTGCGCTGCAGAGCCGGGGCCCAGAGAATGTCGAACGAAGAATGGGTCCCGGCTCTGCGACGCAGCGTTTCAGGCTGCATCGCGTCCGGGACACGAAAAACAAAAACAGGGAGAGGCCACCATGGGACTACTCGACGGCAAGGTTGCGCTGATCACCGGCGCGGGCGGGGGGCTTGGTGAGGCCTACGCAAAGCTGTTCGCGCGGGAAGGGGCGTCCGTCGTCGTCAACGATCTCGGCGGCCCCCGTGACGGCTCCGGCGCCGACAAGTCGATGGCGCAGCTCGTGGTGGACGCGATCAAGGCCGAGGGCGGCAAGGCGGTCGCCAACGGCGCCGACATCTCCACCATGGAGGGCGGCCAGTCGGTGTTCGACGACGCCATCAAGCATTTCGGCCGCGCCGATATCCTCGTCAACAATGCCGGCATCTTGCGCGATCAGACCTTCGCCAAGGCGTCCGAATCCGACTGGGACAAGGTGATCAAGGTGCATCTGAAGGGCACCTTTTGCTGCACCATGCCGGTGTTTCGCTGGATGCGGGTAAACGGCGGCGGCGTCATTGTCAACACCTCCTCGACATCAGGGCTGATCGGCAATTTCGGTCAGACCAACTACGGCGCGGCCAAGGGCGGCATCTGGGGCCTGTCCAACGTGCTGGCGATCGAGGGCCGGAAGTACAACATCCGGATCTGGACGCTTGCCCCGGGCGCGCTGACCCGCATGACCGCAGACCTGCCCCGCTATAAGGAGAACCCCGGTGCGGCGCTCGGGCCGGACGGCATCGCGCCGGCCGTGCTATACATGGTCAGCGACTTGTCTGGCGACCAGACCGGCAAGGTGCTGGGCGTGTCCGGGCCCCGCGGCGTGCGCGAAATGCGGATGATGGAAATGGACGGCTGGAAGCCGCCGCACACGGGCTGGAAGGCCCAGGACATCGCCGATCACGCCAAGGAGATCTTCTTCTCTGAGGAGCAGATTAAGATGGGCGCGCGACGGTTTTAGCCAAAACTGTCATTCCGGGACGCGACGACGTCGCGATCCCGGAAAGACGATAGCCGATAGGATTGAGAGACCCAATGAAACTGACCGCCGACGCCAAGGGCACCTTCGCAATCGCGCCGACACCGTTCCACGATGACGGCCGGATCGACGAGCGCTCGATCGACCGCCTGACCGATTTCTACGAGGAGGTCGGCTGCGACGGCGTCACGGTGCTGGGCATCCTCGGTGAGGCGCCGAAGCTCGATGCCGCGGAGGCGGAGCAGGTGGCGGTGCGCTTCGTCAAGCGCGCCAAGAAGATGCAGGTGATCGTCGGCGTCTCCGCGCCGGGCTTTGCCACCATGCGCTCGCTGGCGAAGGCCTCGATGAATGCCGGCGCAGCGGGCGTGATGATCGCGCCGCCGCCGTCGCTCCGGACCGACGACCAGATCGTCGGCTACTACAAGCAGGCGGCGGAGGCGATCGGGCCCGATGTGCCCTGGGTGCTGCAGGACTATCCGCTGACGCTCTCGGTGATCTTTACCCCAGCGGTGATCCGCAAGATCGTCACCGACAATCCGAATTGCGTGATGCTCAAGCACGAGGACTGGCCGGGTCTGGAAAAGATCTCGACGCTGCGCAACTTCCAGAAGGACGGCTCGCTCCGTCCGCTCTCGATCCTCTGCGGCAACGGCGGGCTCTTTTTGGACTTCGAGATGGAGCGCGGCGCCGACGGCGCCATGACCGGCTACGCTTTCCCGGAGCTCCTGATCGACGTCGTGCGCCTCTCGAAGGAGGGCAAGCGCGACGCTGCGCATGATCTGTTCGACGCGCATCTGCCGCTGATCCGCTACGAGCAGCAGCCGGGCGCAGGTCTGGCAGTGCGCAAGCACGTGCTGCAGAAGCGCGGCATCATCGCTTCCAGCGCCCAGCGCAAGCCGGGCGCGACCATCACGCCGGCGGCCAAGGCGGAGGTCGATTACCTCCTGTCGCGCG
The DNA here is from genome assembly GCF_004634465.1 of Bradyrhizobium sp. MOS001. Classification (NCBI taxonomy): domain Bacteria; kingdom Pseudomonadati; phylum Pseudomonadota; class Alphaproteobacteria; order Hyphomicrobiales; family Nitrobacteraceae; genus Bradyrhizobium; species Bradyrhizobium sp. MOS001. The sequence goes on along the minus strand of NZ_SPVJ01000010.1, from coordinate 110,493 downwards.
TCGCCCGCGTCGACAAGCGCGCCAATCTTGGCCCGCAATCCAGCGCCGCAGGTTAGTTGAATGCCAGGGACATCAGCATCACGCCCGGCTTCGACCATCCTTCTGCTCCGTGACGGCGCAAAGGAAATTGAAGTCTTCATGATGGTCCGCCATCATCAGATCGAGTTCAACTCGGGCGCGCTGGTGTTTCCCGGCGGCAGCGTCGATGCCGGCGACAACGAGATCGTCGCCCGTGCTGACCTCTATTCGGGCGGCGAAGCCTTAAGTGAATCGGATCGCGGTTTTCGGATCGCCGCGATCCGCGAGACTTTTGAGGAGAGCGGCATCCTGCTGGCAGGGGCGAAGGGCGCGGGTACGCCGATCGATGCCAGGCGCGCCGGCGAGATCGCCGACAAGCATCGCGTCGCCCTCAACGAGCACAAGATCAGCTTCCTGAGTATCCTCGCCGACAACGGCCTCCAGCTCGCGCTCGATACGCTCGTGCCCTATGCACACTGGATCACGCCGGAGGGCATGCCGAAGCGGTTCGACACCTGGTTCTTCCTCGCGGCCGCACCGCCCGATCAGCTCGGCGCCCATGACGGCCGGGAGTCCACCGACTCGATCTGGGTGTCGCCGCGAGAGGCGGTGGAGGGCGGCGAGAGCGGCCGCTTCAAGCTGCCGTTCCCGACCACGCGCAACCTGATCCGGCTCGCCAAGCAGGGCAGCGTGGGCGCCGCGCTGGAGCACGCCCGCGGCATGTCGATCGTCACGGTGATGCCTGTCATGACCAAGACCGAACGCGGCCGCCAGCTCCGCATTCCCCGTGAAGCCGGCTATGACGGCGAGGTGTTCGAGGTCGGGGCGGTTGGCTAGGATACTTCGATATCAAACGAAGTATTGACGGCCGCGGACGCGCTAGGTTCCGTCCATCGCGAATGGACGGGACGAGCAAAATGGATCAGGGACGGGACCCCAACATCGCCGTCGAGCTGGCGCTGCTGGTCGCGCTCGCAACGCTCTGGGGCGGCTCCTACACCTTCATCAAGCTCGGCGTCGCCACCATTCCGCCGATCACGCTGATCGCGGCGCGCACCACGATCGCCGGGCTGCTGCTGCTCGTCGTCATGTGGGCACGCGGCATCAGGATGCCCACGGATGCCGCGACCTGGCAGCGCTTCGCGTTCCAGGCCGTGCTCAACAGCGTCATCCCCTGGACGCTGATCGCCTGGGGCGAGCGTCATGTCGACGCGTCGCTCGCGACCATCCTCAACTCGGCCGGGCCGATCTTCACCTTCCTGCTCACGGCCGTCGTCACCCGCCACGAGGTGACGACGCCGCGAAAACTGTTCGGCGTGGTCGCCGGCATGGCGGGCATCCTGCTGATCGTCGGCGTCGACGCTTTCCACGACGTCGGCAGTGGCCTCGTCGCGGAGGCTGCCATCGTCGCCGCCACCATCTGCTACGCCTGCGCCGCGATCTTCGGCCGCAATTTCAAAGGTCTCGATCCGATGGCACCGGCTGCCGGCTCGCTGCTGGCGGGTGCGGCGGCGCTGATCCCGGCCTCGCTGATCGTCGAACAGCCCTGGACGCTGTCGCCCTCGCTGAGTTCCGTGCTGGCGCTGCTCGCGCTGGCGACCTTCTCGACTGCGGCGGCGTTCGCGATCTACTTCCGCCTGATCCAGACGCTGGGCTCGGTCGGCACCACCGCACAGGCGTATCTGCGCGTGCCCATCGGGGTCGCCATCAGCGTCGCCTTCCTCGGCGAAACCCTGAGCCGGACCGCCTGGATCGGGCTTGCCTGCGTCGTCCTCGGCGTCGCCGCCATGACGATTCCGGCCCGGCGGCCGGTCAGCGTCAAAACGTCATAATCAGGTGGGGAGAAGGGCGGCGGGCTCGCGATATTAAGGATATTCAACGGCTAGAGGCATGTTCCCCCGGGGCCGCAAACCATCGTATATTGGGCCTCCAATAGCCCGGTCCTCAAAAGCCCCAATGTCCGCCGAATTGACGCCGACCCCTGAGAAAAAGCGAACATTCTCGCTCTCCATCGGCCAGCTCACCTTCGGCAGCTTCCTCCTGGTGCTGGCCGTGATCATCGTCACCTCGACCGCGAGCGTGATCGCGATCCGGCACATCGATACGACCTTCGCCGAGTTGCAGCGGCTCCAGAGCGTCGGCGACCTGGCCGAGGACATCGACCGCCGCATGAACGAGCTGCGGCTCGCCGCGCGCGACTTCGTCACTGATCCCGGCGCCGGCACCCAGTTCAAGCAGGTCGGCGAGGCGGCCTCGACGCTGAACGACATCCTGAGGAAGACCCGCATCGAGCTCGCGCCCGAGCAGCAGGACATGATCGACGGGGTCACCGAGCGCCTTGCGACCTATCGCAATGGCCTCGAGCGGATCTCGACCCTGATCGACCGCCGCGCCCAGCTGCTCGCCGGGCTGCCGCCGCTGCGCGACCGGTTCGACGTGGCCGTCGGAGCCGCGGCGGACCGCGAGCTCGCCTCCCGCCTGTCGGAATCGCAGAGCCGGATCGCACTCGGGCTGCTCGCGCGCAACCCGTCCGCCGCCGAGCAGGCCGCACAGGGGATGCGGGCGATGGACATCGCGGACGCCAGGCTGAAGACGGCCGTGAACGACTATGCCGAGGCCATCATCGCGGTGGCGGTCCGGGAGCGGCAGATCGCCGATATCGACCGCGAGGTGCTGGGCACCGAGGGCCGCCTGATCGGCCGCGTCACGGAACTCCTGCGCGAGGTCAGCGCCCGGCGCGGCCACGTGCTGTCGCGCGATTTCGCCCGCACGCTGACGGAGGCGCGGTGGCAGAGCATCGTGTTCGGCACCATCGGCGTCTTGATCGGCATTCTCGCGGCCGGCTTCGTGGTGCGGCGGACCGTCCGGCCGCTTGCGAAGATCGCGAGATCCATCCGCGCGCTCGCAGCGGGCGAGAAGGACACCTCGATCCCGTCGGCCGACCTCGACAACGAGATCGGCGACATCGCGCGCGCGGCCGAAGTGTTCCGCCGCGCACTGGAGGAGGCCGACACGGCGCGCGAGGCGGCGGTGCGGGCGCTCACCGAGCAGCGCCTCGCCGAAGAGAGCTACCGTAAACTGTTCGAGGGCTCGGTCGACGGCATCTATGTCACGACGCCGGCCGGCGATCTCCTCAACGCCAATCCGGCGCTGGCGCGGATGATGGGCTATGACAGCCCGCAGCAGCTCATCGACAGCATCAACGACATCGCCCACACCATCTACGTCCACCCCGAGGCGCGCGCCGAATATCAGCGGCTGATGGCGCGCGACGGCATCGTGCGCGAGTTCGAGTACCAGGTGCGCCAGCGCAGCGGCAACATCCTGTGGCTGTCCGACAGCGCCACGGGCGTGCAGGACGAGGCGGGCAACATCGTCCGCTACGAGGGCACGCTGCGCGACATCACCGACCAGAAGCGGGCGGAAGACGCCATCGCCGAAGGACGGCGCCTGCTCCAGCAGGTCATCGACACCGTGCCCGCGGTCATCAACGTCAAGGACCGCGAGCTGCGCTACGTGCTGATGAACCGCTACATGGCCGGCATCTTCGGCATCGAGCCCGCCGATGCGCTCGGCCGCACCACCGCGGATCTGATGTCGCGCTACGGCGCAGCCAAGACCGACGAGAACGACAAGCGGGTGCTCAGGCTTCGAAAAGGTCTCGGCTTCTACGAAGAGGAATACAAGGATTCCTCCGGCAACATGCGGCAATGGCTGGTCAACAAGTTGCCGCTGCTCGATGCCGACGGCGAGATCGAGCGGATCGTCACCGTGGCGCTCGACATCGGCGAGCGCAAGCGCGGCGAGCAGGAGATGCGCAAAGCCAAGGAATCCGCCGAGACCGCGTTGCGAAACCTGCGCGAGACCCAGGCCTCGCTGATCGAGGCGGAGAAGCTCGCCGCGCTCGGACGGCTCGTCGCCGGCGTCGCCCACGAGGTCAACAATCCCGTCGGTATCAGCCTCACGGTCGCATCCGCGCTGGAGCGCAAGACCGCGATGTTCACCTCCGAAGTCGAGCGCGGCGAGCTCCGTCGCTCCACGCTCAACGACTTCCTCAACACCAGCCGCGATGCGTCCTCGCAGCTCGTCTCCAATCTGAACCGCGCGGCCGAGCTGATCCAGTCGTTCAAGCAGGTCGCGGCCGACCGCAACTACTCGGACCAGCGCAGCTTCGATCTCGGCGACCTCACCGAGCAGGTGGTGATGAGCCTGCGGCCGGGCTTGCGCAAACACAATCTGACGCTCAACGTCGAGTGCCAGCCGAGCCTGACCATGAACAGCTATCCCGGCCCGTATGGCCAGGTGCTGACCAATCTGTTTCTCAATTCGGTGGCGCACGCCTTCCCGGACGGCCGGCCGGGGATCATCGACATCCAGGTGCGCGAGTCCGGCAAGGACAATGTCGAGATCATCTTCTCGGACAATGGCTGTGGCATGTCGCTCGACGTCCGCCGCCGCGCCTTCGATCCGTTCTTCACCACGCGGCGCGACCAGGGCGGCACCGGCCTCGGACTGCACATCGTCTACAGCATCGTGACGAACCGCCTCGGCGGGCGGCTCGATCTCGATTCCGAGCCGGGCGAGGGCACGCGCATCCAGATCATCCTGCCGCGCACCGCGCCGCTCGAGCAGGCTGCGGAATAGTCCCGCGCCTAATCAGCTTCCGCGAGCTTGTGCAGCGTGGCGCCGAAAATCAGGCTGGCCTTGCCGACGAGCGCTGTGCCCGTCATCTCGGCGCGGGTGTCCGTGTAGGTCCCGCTGACGCCGATGCCGACCGGGGCAGGGCCGCCGAACAGCGGATTGTCATCGCCCCGCGGCGAAGTGTGCCGTTGCACCAGCACCTCGCCCTTGAAGGTGTGGTCGTCCTTCACGACGTAGCTGCCGGTGTAATAGAGGTACGCATCGCCGCCAAGGATCTTGCCGTCGCGAAAAAGAATCACGCCGCTGCCCTTACCGACTCGACCGTCGAGCAGGTTCACGTGAATCGAATAGAGGCCGTTCTTCATCACGTCCCACAGGCCGGCCGCCATCGCCCAACGGCGTAACCGGTAGAGCTTTTATGCCAAAGCGCGTTCCCGCACGCAACGCGGCAGTTTGCCGGCCTGCTGCCGCCGCCAGCCGTAGTTGTCCCGGCTTGTCTATGACACCACCATGACGGTCTGATCATGAGGCGAGGCCAGTCGTTGCGAATCAAGTTGGCCCGCGAAATGCATAACCATTGTTGCACTGGCCGCGGGGTGCTGGAGCAAGACAAACGTGAGCAACTGGATCGATTCCGGCGGCGATGAGCCGCGTCTGTACAGTGTGCGTCCCACGATTTGCGAAACACAACGGCCGACTGGCGGCGCGCCACGCTGGCGAAGCATGGTGAGCCTCACTTGCGCCCTGGCCCTGATCGCGCTCGCTGCCCCCTCGGGGCATGCGCGCGACCGCGGCCAGTTCGTCAACACCAATGCCGAATTGAAGGCGTGGTTCGACAGCCTGCGCAGCGGCAAGGGGCCTTGCTGTTCCGATGCCGACGGCTCGGCGCTCTCGGACACCGACTGGGAGAGCAAGGATGGACATTATCGTGTCCGCATCCCGCGCCTGGGCCACGTGCTCGACGGCCAGCAGCAGGAGCTCGTCTGGGTTGACGTGCCCGAGGAGGCCGTCATCTCGGAGCCGAACCGGGTCGGGCGCACCATGGTGTGGCCGATCTACGGCTACATGGGCGTCGCCATCCGCTGCTTTATGCCTGGCAGCATGAGTTAGCCGGGCGACAGCACGCCCGGCCTCTCGTCGACCTCAGATGCGGCGCCGCGTTAGGTGTATTTCTTGTCGCGCTCGAGCAGCTCGATGGAGATGCCTTCCGGGCCGCGGATGAAGCAGATGCGCACGCCGGGCCGGATCGTGGTCGGCTCGCGCGTGAAGGTGACGCCCTTGGCCTTGATCTCGGCCGCGACGGCGTCGATGTCTTTCACGGTGAGACCGAGATGGTCGAGGCCCTGATGCGGGTGCGGCGGCGGCGGGTTGACGGCGTTGTCGCCCTCGAGCGATGCGATGAAGATCTTTGCGCCGCCGAGATTCACGTCGATCCGTCCCGGCGCGCGCACGATCTCGCCGCCGAGGATGTCCCGCAGCCAGGCCGCTGTGGCCTCCGGATCGGGACTGCGCAGATGGACGTGATCCCAAGTGACGACGACTGGCATTTCATGTTCTCCCAACGGGGTCTTCGATGTTGCAGCGCATGTTAGCGGCCCCGGCTGGTGATCGCCACCGTCCTTGCCGACTCGGCATGAGCGCGGGAACCTTAGTTCGTCTCCCGGATTAAGGTAAGCAGTGGTCGAGTCCGTCGTCGAACGAGCCCAGGCCGCGGTCGGTGATACAGCCATGAACGCCAGGTTTGATCGGATCGGGTGGGGACGTTTCGCCGGGAGCGGCGAGCGCCTGGCGCGAGCCGTGACGATCGCGAGCGTCTCGTTCGGGCGAAGCCTGCTCTGGCTACTAGCGGCGATCATCGTCGGCTGCGGGGTGTGGATGCTGCTGCCGCTCTCCAGGGGCAACAGCACCGAGCCGGTGAAGTCTGACGTGGCAACGGTCGAACCGGCACCTCCGGGCAGTACGGCGGCGGCGGTCTCGCCGATTGTCGAAGCTCAGGCGCCAGCTGCGGCAGAACTCGATCGCCTCAAAATCTCATCGCAGACCTGGCGCCGTGGCGGGCTCGGCTCGAAGGCGCTGGTGACGTTCACGCTGCGAAACGACAATGACTATGCCGTTAAGGATCTGGAGATCGTCTGCGCGTTCACGCGACGCGATGGCAGTCATCTCACCGACCGTAGCCGCGTGCTTGCCGACACGGTAACGATGAAGAGCCGCAAGACCTTTGCCCGTATCCCTGTCGGCTTCATCAACGTTAACGCCGATCAGGCGAAGTGTTCGCTGGTTGCAGCACGGCGCGCGTAACGCCCGGAGTTCCCGGTAGCGGAAAAGTTACTGTCCGCAGGCCTTGGCCGAAAAACTTGGCGTTGCCATTTGAACCAAGGGCCGGGTGCAGGAACCAATTAGAGTATCGCCGGTTTAAGGCGAAGAGCCCACGCGGGGATGCGGGGGGCGGAGCGTGGCCGATGCCCATTTTCAGGTACTTCGTTTTCGTCGGTGGAGCGTTGCTCGCACTGTTGTTCGTGGCGGATTACGTTCTGCCATCGCAACCGGATGCACGGGCCATTGTCAGCGCAAGCAACGATCAGCCCCTGATCCGGATCCGGTCGGATCGCCATTTGCCTGAGCGTGTCGTGCTCGACACCAGCCAGCCGACGATTGCCGCACCCGCAGTGAAGACCGCCGCGGTCGTTGTGCCTCAGCCGCCGGTGCAGGAGGCTGCTTCGCCAGAGCTGGCCGAGATGTCGGCCAAGGCGCGGGTGCGCGAGACTTTCGCCCAGTTTACGCCGGCCCTGAAGGCCAACGCCGCTGCGGCCAGGAAGACCGAGGCCAAGCCGCAAGTTCAGGCGCAGTCTCAGATTCCTCAGGGGCAGACTCCTCACATCCAGGCTCAGCCCAAGCGCAAGGTCGCCAGGGCGCACCCGGCGCCGTATCAGGGCCGGTCGATGATGCTGGTCGCGCAGCAGCCCCATTTCGGTCTCTTCAACACAACCTGGTAAGGGCGCCTCCGACCGTCTCGAAACGAGACGGGGAGGGCTTTTAATTGGTCAATCTCTCTGCTAATTCGAACCTATTCGAACGCCGTCCGGTGCGCTGGCTTGCCAGCAGCGGTCCGGCGCTTCTCGGTTGCGGCCCAATACCCGGGCCGGGGCGCTCGTAGCTCAGCTGGATAGAGCATCGGATTTCGATTCCGAGGGTCGGGAGTTCGAATCTCTCCGAGCGCGCCACTTGTCAGGCTGGAGCCTCCAGGCCCCGGCCGGCTCAATCCGCGGGTCCCCTTATTTGCCCTGGATCTTCAGCCCATTGGGGCCGACATTGATCTGCAGGCCGTCGGGCTGTTTCTTCGCTTGGTAGAGGTTGTAGCCGAGCACGGCTGCGGTGACGACCAGAGCGCCGATGATCAGAAACAATAGATTGCGGCTGATGGACATTCTTTTCCCTGAACCACCTGGTTGACGGCGAGAAAAACCCCGCGCGTAGGGCGCGCGGGGTTTCTCAGCGCGCCCCCGGGGCTGGCTGGCGGCGCACTGCTCGGACCTGACAACGTCGTTCGAGGGAACCTGTTCCATAGCCGCCCGACGCGTGGTCAAGGCGAGCCATCGGCGTTGCGCCTGTGATGTCAGCTCGCGGAACGGCAGGTGTGCCGGGCCCGTGCCAGCGTGTCGGAGGGCGCCTCGTGGAAGGTCGCGCGGTAGGCCGCGGCAAACTCGCCGAGGTGATGAAATCCCTGGGCGCGTGCGCACGTGGCGACCGTCGCGCCGCCGCCCTTCAGGAGCCGCGAGCGTGTGGCCCACAGCCGCTTCAGGCGGATGTATTGATGCAGGCTCATGCCGCGCACCTTGCTCACCGCGCCGCCGAGCGTTCGGACCGAAACGCCCAACTCGCCGGCGAGATTGGCCGTATAGATCGGAGCGGTCGGATAGGCCGAGACGTAATCGTCGATCTGTTGCACGAGCCTGGCTGATCGCGCGCCTGCATTCGGGGCGGTGCGATCAGACAACGGGTCGATTTGAAACAGGTCGTCGAAGGCGAGCAGCAGACCCTCCTGGAGATGCGCGGCGACCTCGGTGGTTTCGAACATGTGCGGCTCTACGGACGCGGTCCGCAGGATGTCGAGAACAAGCTGACGCGCGTAGAGATGCGCCACGGGGTCCGCGATGCGAACCCACAATGTATCGGCGCGATCAAACCAGCCGCGATCTCTGAGCGCGGGGGAGAACATGATCAGCGCGTGGTAATTGGTCTGATGCTCGACGAAATGACAATGATGATTGCCGCGCAAGGCGATGAAAAAGCGCGAGTCGAGTTCGATCCCGCTCGAGCTGGCGCGCAGGTCGTCGGTCATCGGCAGGATCACCATGCCGCCCGGTGCGCGATAGGCGGTATCGAGAATCCGCGCAAACGACCTCGCCACGATGATCCGGCACCCCGGCAGGTTCACGATCGCACGCGCCGCAGCGAAGTTGGCGACGTCGAGCGGAATGCTGCGGGCGTCTTCCATCGACTCAGCCGGCCGAAACGCGTCGACATCGGAAAACCGGATCAACTGGAGCGCGGAGGAGGGGGCGAGAGCGTCGAAGAACATGCTTCTGGCCGAATGCTGAAATGTGACAATTAAATGAAAATCGATACATCGCAATCAATGGCGAAACAGGATGATTCAGTAAACCGGATTCCGGGCCGTAGTATTGCGGACATCATGCCACGCGGCGCGGCGGGTCGATGTCACCGTCAACGGTCCCGGTTCATCGGTTGGCCTGAGGCGAGGTCGATGAAATGGAGACGCGTGCAGGCGGGACAGGCGAAGGACTCGAAGCTCCGCCCCTCGAGCCGCCGCCCCTCAAGCCCCCGCTCGTCAGGCCTTCGCTCGTCAAGGCTCCGCTCGTCAGGCCTTGGCTGCCTCTCGAGATGCGTCTGCACATTCATGCCCGTCTGGGGGCATCGGAAAACAATGAAATCCGCCATCGATGTAGAATGACGGCGCATCGAATTTCATCTTTGATCTAGATCAGTTTTGGAATCGCTCCACGCAAGCCGCGGGTACGCGAATGGACGCAACGCGCGATCTCGCAAAAGCGAAGGGGCCCGAGAGGGCCCCTTTGGAAATCACCAGCGGCGATAGCGTGGTCCGTAATAGCGAGGCCCATAGGCGCGTGGCCCATACCCATAATATCGGGGCCCGTAATACGGCCGCGGGCCGTAATACCCATAATAGTTCGGGCGCCAGAAACAGCGTCCCCAGGCGTCGCAGACCATGCGGACCTGCTCGACGTCGGAGACCTGCGGCGTCGCAGGTGCGGGCGCGATGGGCATGGCGGACGCCGCCGGTGATGCCATGATGGCACCGAACAGGGATGCGGCGACGAGGCCAGTCTTGAGATTCATGATGTCTTCCTCTGCTTACGCAATACAGGATATCGAAGTTGTTCTGATCAAATTGTGGCGGAACCGAAATGTAATGCTGATGAACAAATCTTCAGCAAAGCTCGCCGCAGACCTGACCTTTCGCTTCGCAAGACTATCCCAGGTTCGCGCGCGTGACCAATGCTGCGCTTGCACTGGCGCTGCCTGGCAGGACATTGCGTTCATCTGCGATCCTGCGCAATTCGCCGGCGCGACTTCATCCCTAGTCTTGCCGTAGCCAGCGCTTCGAGGAATTCGAAGAGCAGGCTCGCGAGATTGCCTGGAGCTGTGCAATGGACAAGATGAGAATAGACAAGGGTGACTGGCTGATCGTGTGCGACGGGCGCAAGGCGCTCATTCTGGAAAACCTCGGCGACGAGATGTTTCCGAACCTCCACACCCGGGAGGTGCACGAGCAGCCCAATCCCTCGACCAGTGCGCAAGGGACCGATGCGCCGGGCCGGCTGAACGCCGCCGTCGGCGGCGCGCGCAGCTCGGTCGAGCAGACCGATTGGCACGATGAGGCCGAGCGTGCCTTCCTGCGGAACCTGGCCGGCCGGCTCGATGCCGCCGTCAGCGCGGGCGAGACCTCGGCCCTGACCATGGTGGCCTCACCACGCGCGCTCGGGATGATCCGCGCCGATTATTCGGTCGTGGTGCGCAAGGCGCTTCAGGGCGAGGTCGGCAAGGACCTCGTCAAGCTGCCGGTCTACGAGATCGAGAAGCAATTGCTGCTGTCGGGCGCCGCCAAATAGCGGCACCCGCAGAGGACGCGCCAGCGCGCCTCAGAAGCAGGGGTGCCGGCGGCCGTCCTGGCCGATATAGGTGGCCGAGCTCTGGTAGCAGCGGTTGTTCGACGGGCCATCGTAGAAGGCGAAGGTGCCGGGGGTAACGCCGGGCCCGTAATTGTGCAGATAGCTGATCGGGTAGGGCAGCGGGTTGGTGTAGTGGCGGTGGTACCGGTGGTGTCCACGCGCCTCCGCAAGGCTGGGGGCGAGGATTGCGGCCGACAGGGCAGCAACCGCGGCTACAAGCTTCAACGTGCTCATCTCGATTCTCCGGAACCCGCGAATAGGTTAGGTGTTTATAGCCATTTCGAGCCGCTGGGACACCCGTCCGGCACCCCGAAATCAGGGCCAAACCCGCAGATTCCCGGGTGGGTGTGACAGAATTGCCGGAAGCGGGTCCTTGGCTGCCCATTTTTGGCCTTTTCGGGATGCTTAACGAATTCCCCACACAAGTATGGCCAAAGAGAATTCGCTTAAGAATCCTGTCGCCGGCCCTTTGGGGGTCCTTCGAGGCCGGTTCATTCCTGAAGGCTTTCGCCGTCACGCACCATGCGCATCACGCTTTTGAGCCTGCTGTTGCTCTCCGTCGCCGCCGCCACGCCGGCGCGCGCCGAGCTGCACATCACCCGTGACCACGGCGGCTACGTCGAGGAGTACAAGGCCAAGTACAAGCGCGTCCGCGAGAAGGGTGAGCGCGTCATCATCGACGGCATCTGCAACTCGGCCTGCACCCTGGTGCTCGGCATGGTGCCGATGAACAAGATCTGCGTGACGCCGCGCGCCAGCCTCGGCTTCCATCAGGCCTATTACGACAAGGCCTTCACCTTCGGCATCAAGGTCACCAGCGCGGAGGGGACGTCCGACCTGATGTCCTACTACCCCAACACGGTGAAGGACTGGATCCGCCGCAATGGCGGGCTCACCACCGACATGAAGAAGATCAAGAACGGTGTCGAGCTCTGGAAGATCATCGACCCCTGTCCGGAAGAATGGTGAGCGGCTGAGCTGCGCTCCCGCTGTCCGTCGCAGCGCAGCATCGCTCGTTTGGAAATTCGCATTGCCGCACAGGCCCCGGTCGGGCAATGAGGGCGGCAATGAACCATAATCAAGAAGCCCTGACCGCCCGCGCCGCACCGATCCTGTTCGTCGTGCTCTGGAGCACCGGATTCATCGGCACCAAATACATCATCAACAACGCCGATCCCTTGACCTATCTCGCCATTCGCATGGCGATCGTGGTCGGCCTGATGGCGATCATCGCAGCGATTGCGCGACCGAAATGGCCGGACCGTGTCGACGTCGCGCATAGCGCCGTTGCCGGCATTCTCGTCCACGGCTTCTATCTCGGCGGCACGGCCATTGCGATCGCGCATTCGATCCCGGCCGGACTCTCGGCGTTGATTCCGGGCCTTCAGCCGATCCTGACCTCGACCATCGCCAACCGCTGGCTCGGCGAACGCGTGACGCCGGTGCAATGGGCGGGGCTGGTGCTTGGCCTCGGCGGTGTAGCGCTGATCCTGCACGGCCGTCCGATGACCGGCGAGGCGGGGCTCGGCTGGCTCGCCTCGGTGGTGTCGCTGATCAGCATCACGCTCGGCACGCTCTATCAGCGCCGCTACTGCAACCACATCGACTGGCGCGCCGGCAATCTCGTGCAATATATCGCCGTCACCGTCTTCTTCACGGTCGGCGCCTTCCTGTTCGAGGACCGCGTGGTGCACTGGACGCGGGAGTTCGTGCTCGCGCTTGCCTGGCTCGCCGTGGCGCTCTCGATCGGATCGATCGGGCTGTTGTACTGGCTGATCCGCCACGCAGCTGCGACCTCGGTTGCGAGCCTGTTCTACCTCGTGCCCGCCGTCACGGCGCTGATGGCCTATCTGCTGTTCGGGGAGAAGCTCGATGCGCTGGCGATTGCCGGCATGGCGATGTGCGCAGCAGCGGTGTTCGTGGTCAATCGGCGTTTCTAGGCAGGCAAGCCAGTACGTCGGAATACATCCCTGACGTGCGGCTCGTGCTAGGCTGGACTGATTTCAGCTTCCCTTTGGCAAGGTGATTTCCATGAAAAAAGCACGGCGTGCACTGCTCGGCAGGTCCTTGAGGCCGGTCCGGATTGCCTGCATCAACTACGCCGAGGAGATGATGAGCGAGCGGATGATGGGGAGGCTCACGGCGGCGCTCCAGAAATGCTACGACGAGCATTTCCTGCCGGTCTGGGGCTATCCCATCGATCTCGACGTCACCCGCAACCCGAAGCCGACGGACTGGCAGCTGCTCTATTTTGACGACGCCACCCACAAGAACTTCCTCGGGCGGCACGAGCTGACGCACCGCGGCCAGCCGATCTCAAAGATCTTTCTGAAGGCACTCGGCGAGGACGATCCGGTCAGCCTGGCGGCCTCGCACGAACTGTTCGAGATGGTGCTCGATCCCATGGCCAATCTGTGGGCCGACAAGACTCGGCACACCCAATATGCCTACGAGGTCTGCGACGCCGTGGAAGAGGAGTCTTTTCTCGTCAACGGCTTTCCTATGTCGAACTTCGTCTATCCGTCCTGGTTCGAACCGTTCGAGCATCCCCGCGGCACCAAGTTCGACCATATGGGGTCGCTCAAGGCACCGTTCTCGATGACGGAAGGCGGCTATGTCATCAAGAAGGTCAACGGCCGGAAGGTGATCAAGCAGTTCGGCTCATCCGAGAAGCGGAGGCGCTTCGCCAAGGAGGACCGGCGCGGCCATCGCAGCGAATTTCGTGATCCGCAAGGCGAGCATCACCCGGGCCGGCGCGCAGCCAAGCGGCGAGGGTAGGGGCGGGAGAAGTCTCCGGGCGCGCCCGTACCCGGAGACCTGCTCGAGCGCTGCGATCAGCGCTTGGCCTTCTTTTTCGACTTGGCCGCCTTCTTCGCGGACTTCCTGGTGGCTTTCTTTGCAGCCTTCTTGGCCGCTTTCTTCGACGACTTCTTTGCAGCCTTCTTCGAAGATTTCTTCGCAGATTTCTTGGATGCCTTCTTGGCTTTCTTCTTGGAAGCCTTCTTCGGCGCTACTTTCTTCGCGACCTTCTTGGCGGCTTTCCTGACCTTCTTGACGGCGGTGACTGCGGCTTCGCTGGTTGCCTCCACGGCGGTGGTGATCGTGTCCAGCGCCTGTTCGGTGATCGGCTTCTCGTCGTCCATATCGTCCCCCACGGTTTGTATGGAGCGATGACGATAGCGGGTTTCAAAATAGTGTCAAAGCAGCGCTCAACCTTTGCGGATCTTTGCGTAGGCGGCGAGCGCGCGCTCGCGCCCCTTCGCGTGATCGACGATCGGCTGCGGATAGGTCTTGCCGAGCGTGACGCCCGCGCTCGCAAGCTCGATCGGTGATGCCTGCCAGGGCTGATGGATCAGCCTGGCCGGCACGTCTTTCAGCTCGGGTACCCAGCGCCGGACATAGGCTCCATCAGGATCGAACTTCTCGCCCTGGAGAGTTGGATTGAACACGCGGAAATAGGGTGCGGCGTCGGCGCCGCAGCCGGCGACCCATTGCCAGTTGGCGGGATTGCTGCCGGCATCCGCATCGACGAGCGTGTCCCAGAACCAGCTCTCGCCGTCGCGCCAGTCGATCAGGAGATGCTTGACCAGGAAGGACGCCACCACCATCCGCACCCGGTTGTGCATCGCGCCGGTGTGCCAGAGCTCGCGCAGGCCGGCATCGACGATGGGATAGCCGGTGCGTCCGCGCTGCCAGGCGGCGAGCGCTTTCTTGTCGCCCTTCCAGGGAAAGCCATCGAAATTCGTTTGCAGGTTTTCGGTGGCAAGGCTCGGGTGATCGTGGAGGAGGTGGCGGCAGAATTCGCGCCAGCCGAGCTCGCTCAGGAATTTTTCGACGCCGGGCCCGATCGCGGGATTCTCCGCTGCTGCAAAGCGCGCGGCGTGCCAGATCTGCCGCGGGCTGAGCTCGCCGAACCTCAAATGAGGCGACAGGCTTGAAGTCCCCTCGCGATCCGGGCGGTCGCGATCGCCGACATAGACGCGCGCGGTGTGCATGAGGAAGTCGCGCAGGCGCACGCGGGCCGAGGCTTCACCCGGCGTCCAGGTCTGGCGCAGGCCGCCAGCCCAGTCGGGCTTTGTCGGCTCGAGCGTCCAGCTCTCCAGCGCGTCGCTGGCGAGCGGCGGCGCGGGGCGTAGCTCCCGCGGTGCGGGCAGAGGCTTGGGCGGATCGCCCAGCGACAGCATCCGCCGCCAGAACGGCGTGAAGACGCGAAGGCCGCGGCCCTCCTTGTTGCGGATCGCCGAGGGTGGGACCAGCAAGTCGCCAGGGAAGCTCTGCGAGTCCACGCCGCGCTTTGCCAGCGCCGCTTCGAGCTGTTTCTCGACGGCGTGGTGTGGCGCCTGCGCGACCCCGTTCCAGTAGACCATTGCGGCTCCGCTCTCGCGCGCCACTTCGGGGATCACCTTGGCCGCCGGCCCCTTGCGCAGGATCAGCGATCCGCCGCGCGTGGCGATCTCGGCGCCGAGCGCCCGCAGCGACTGCGCCAACCACCAGCGCGTCGCACCGCCCGGCGGCCGTCCGGCCATCTCATCCATCACATAGAGGCAGATCACCGGCGCGCCTGTCTTGGCGGCAGCATGGAGGGCGGGATGGTCGGACAGGCGGAGGTCATCGCGGAACCAGGCGATGACAGGCGGCGCGCTTGGCGTGGTCAGGGCAGGCCTCGTTTACAATTTGGCAAGCATGCCGCGTGCGGCGGTGTGAACCGTCGTTAATTCGGTCGTAAGCCGATTGCATGAATATGCAGGAATTCCGGGGGTAGTTCCATTCATGTCCAACCGTGCGACGGCAAAGTTCTTGCCGCAATTCAAGCTGGGTACCAAGGCCGTCCTGTGCGCTGTGCTGCTGATCGCCGTGAACACGGCGCTTGTGGTCGGCGCCGGCTACTGGTCGCTCACCTCCGCCTTCAACGATCGCGCGCTGCGCGACATCGAGGTTAATTTGCGCACGCTGGCCCTGGCTTTTGCCGAGGTCGTTCCCGACGCGAAGATCACGATGCGGGATGGCGGGGTCGCGCGCGCCGAGATTCCCAAAATGCCGGAGTTCAGGGATCACGCCATCGTCGATCGCGCGGTGTCCTATGTCGGCGGCAACGCGACCCTGTTCGTGTTCGATGATGCGAGCGGGCAGTTCGTCCGCCGCTCGACCAACGTGAAGAAGGAGAACGGCGACCGCGCTGTCGGGACCCAGCTAGCCGCCGATCATCCCGGGCAGGCCGTCCTGCGCCGCGGCGAGGCGTACAGGGGCCCGGCCACGCTGTTCGGCAAAACCTTCATGACCGCCTATTTCCCGGTCGCGGATGCCACCGGCAAGGTCGTCGGCATTCTCTATGTCGGCATCCCCATGGCGCAGTTCGAGAGCATGCTGACCCAGGCCATCGAGAGCATGGCGATTGCGGCCGGTATTGCGGCGCTCCTGGTCCTGGTCCTCACCTTGCTGGTCGTCCGCCGTATCACCAGGCCGCTGACCTCGGTCACGCGCTCGCTGACGGCGCTCGCCGAAGGCAAGAGCGACGTCGAGATCGATTGCGAGGATCGCGCCGACGAGATCGGCGAGATCGCCCGCACGGTCGCGGTGTTCAAGAGCAACTCGCTGGAGCGGGCGCGCCTGCGCAGCGAGCAGACCGCGGCCACTGCTGCCGCGGCGGAGCAGCGCAAGGCGGAGCTGCGCAATTTCGTCGAGCAGTTCCGCGGCGGCGTCGGCGGCATCCTCGACAAGGTGCTGAGCTCCTCCGGTGAGTTCGAGCGGGTGGCGCGGCAACTCACCGACACCGCACGCTCCACCGCCGATCTGTCGGCGCAGTCGGCCGGCGCATCCGAGAACGCCTCCGAGCACGTGCGCACGGCGGCCTCAGCCTCCGACGAATTGTCCCAGTCGATCTCCGAGATCACCCGCCGGGTGCAGGAATCGAACGAGATCTCCGCCGAGGCGGTACGGCAGGCCGAAGCCACCGACCAGCGCATGGCGCAGCTCTCGGAAGCGGGGGCGCGCATCGGCGACGTCGTCAAGCTGATCACCTCGATCGCCGAGCAGACCAATCTTCTGGCGCTGAACGCCACCATCGAGGCCGCGCGCGCCGGGGACGCCGGTCGCGGCTTCGCGGTGGTGGCCCAGGAGGTCAAGACGCTCGCCGGCCAGACCGCCAAGGCGACGGACGAGATCTCGAACCAGATCGCCAGCATGCAGCTTGCAACGGAGGAATCGGTCACCGCCATCAAGGCGATCGGCCAGACCATCGAGCGCATCAGCGGCATCGCGGGCTCGATCTCGGCCGCGGTCGAGCAGCAGAGGAGCGCCACCCACAACATCGCAGCCAGCGTTCGCGCTGCGGCCTCCGGTACTGCCGATGTCGCGGTCAATGTCCGTCACGCCGCCAAGGGCGCGAGCGAGACGGGAGAGACGTCGAGCCGGATGTTCGCCTCTGCCCAGGCGCTGTCAGGCGAGAGCCTGCATCTGAAGGCCGAGGTCGACAGCTTCCTCGACCGCGTGCACGCGGCCTAATCCAACTCGGTCATTTCCGGGGCGGTCCGAAGGACCGAACCCCTGGTGCGCCATTGCGCACCAGAGTTCGATGCTGGGATGACTTTTTGCGGTCGCTATCCGCGACCGCCAAAAGTCACTTCGGCTGCGGCACGATGCGGATGTAGGGCTTCGGTTCCTTCCAGCCCTGCGGATAGATCGTCTTCGCCTCGTCGTTGGAAACCGAGCCGGCGATGATGACGTCCTCGCCCTGCGTCCAGTCGGCCGGCGTGGCGACACGATGCTTGGCGGTGAGCTGAAGCGAGTCGATGACGCGCAGGATCTCCTGAAAATTCCGGCCTGTCGTCATCGGATAGACCAGCACCAGCTTGATCTTCTTGTCCGGCCCGATGATGAAGACGTTGCGGACGGTCTGGTTGTCGGCCGGCGTGCGGGTGAGGGGATCGCCCGAGGTCGAGGCCGGCAGCATCTCGTAGAGCTTCGAGACGTTGAAGTCGGTGTCGCCGATCATCGGGTAGTTGGGGGCGGCGCCTTGGGTCTCCTTGATGTCCTCCGACCATTTGGAATGGCGGTCGACCGGATCGACCGAAAGGCCCATCAGCTTGACGCCGCGCTTGTCGAATTCCGGCTTCAGCTTGGCAAGCGCGCCGAGCTCGGTCGTACAAACCGGCGTGAAGTCCTTGGGGTGGGAGAACAGGAGAGCCCAGCTATTGCCAATCCAATCGTGGAACTTGATCTTCCCTTCGGTGGTCTCGGCTTCGAAGTCGGGCGCGGTGGTGCCGATCGGGAGTGTCATGGTTCTACCTCATCTCATTGAATTTACTTGGTAATTTATCTTTGGCCGTCGCGGCCAGTATAGGGTCTCCGCGACCCTAAGTGAACCGCTTCAAGTAAAATGTGAATTTCTTCTCTGAAGGGCCGATTTCCTAGCACCTTTCTGTTACAGCCGCGCCTGCGACGAAACATCTCGACCGGAGCCGTACGGTCTCGATTGCCCCCATAATGCCTTTTATGACCCGCATCACGCTCGCCCCGACGCCTCCGGAACCGAAATGGTCCTCGTAGCGACTAATCGGCAACCATTGAGAAAAGTCGCGATCCCCATATCGAATCATTAACCACCCCTTTACGCCCGCATGAAAATGCTGGTCGATCAGAAGAAATCTGGAAGTGAACTATGTCTGCCGCTGCGCATAAGTCTGTTGAGTCGCCGTCCCTCGAACCGTCCTGCCGCGATACCGCGGCTCATGCATTGACCGTCGTGCGCGACGGCGTGATCACGGGCGAAGGCCCGACCACCAAGGGCCGGGTCCACTTTTCCCGCTCGCTCGATGCCGATGACACCGCCTGGTGCGCGCGCATCCTGACCGCCACGGCCGTCAACGACCAGCCGGTCAGCCGCGCCGAAGCCGAGGCGCTGTTCGAGATCAATGAAGCCGCAACCGAGCGCACCGATGGCGGCCGGTTCGACGACCTGCTCGCCAAGGCCGTTGCCCATTACGCCGCGAGCGCCTCGGGCCTGAAGGTGCCGCCGCGCAGCGTCGCGCTGTCGGCAGAGTCCGAGATCGAGAGCTGGGCGCCGTCCTACGCCGCCAAGGTCAACAGCGAGATGCTGGAGTGGATCGCCGGACAGATGCGCGGCAAGCGCCAGAACAACCGTCGCCTGATGGCGATGGTGGCGACCTTCCTGGGCGCCACTGCGCTGCCTTTGGCGGGCCAATTGCCGAACGTATTCGACATCGGCATGTAAAAGATCTGGGAATGTAAGAGTTAGACGAGACTGTCGCGCCCCTTGCGAGGCGCGACAGACAACGGCGGGGTTATTTCCCCGCCGTTTTTTGTTTGCCGGCGTCCGGCTCGAGCCCGAGCGTGCGGCCCGGGAAACCGGCGGCGTCGAAATAGCGCTGGCTGCCGACACGCTGGAAGTTCAGCACGGTCACCAGGCCGCCCTCGGCGGGCTTGGACTTCAGCGTGCCGGTATAGGCCTTCGGCACGATGCCGTTGGGCAGGGCCTCCGACATCACGCGGCCGACAAGGCCGCCGTTCTGCGGGCCGCGCAGGCCCATGAGCTGGGCGGCCGTCATGCCGACGTCGGCATTGCTGACCGGGATCTGGCTGACATAGCCGGCTTTGAAGTCCGGACCGATCGCGGCCATGAAGTTCATGGTGTCGCCGCGGCTGAAGCTGCCATGCATGCCCTGGCCCTGGCGCAGCACGGTGTCGGCGACCTGCACCGAGCAGTTGGTCGGCGCCTCACCGCAATCGCTGGCATAGGAGCGGAAATTGACGACGATCGCCGGCGTTGGCGTCGCCGACTTGCCGCGCAGATTGATGCTCGACAGCGGCAGGGTACCGGGGATGCGGCCGAGCGAGTCGTCCACGAACAGGCCGGAGACGTAATCCTGCTCGAGCAGCGCCTTGACGGTCTTTGCCGCCAGCTTCTTGTCCTTGTTCGGCAGGTAGATCAGGTCCGAGCCGCCATTGGTGGCGATGACGAGATCAGGCTTGGTCGGATCCTTGCCGAGCACGCCGTTGCCGGCCTTCGGATGGGCGTTGCCGGTGACGGCGGCGTTCTTGTCGTTGGGGTCGAACAGCGGCAGGTCGAGCGCCTTGGCGAGGTCGATCGCCAAAAAGCCCATCGGCAAAAAGTCCTTCGGCGTGTCGTCATAGCTGACCTTGGCCGAGGGGCTGGTCTTGCTCTCCTTGGAGATGCTCGAGAAGCCGTGGTCGGCCTGGATCATGATGTTGGTATTCGCGGCCAGCCCGAGCTCGTCGAGCGCCTTGCGGAGCTGGGCAAGGTTGTTGTCGGCGTTCTTGATGCTCGCCATCGTGCTCGGGCCGTTGATGCCCGGCTTGATCTGGTTGAGGCTGTCGCCCTGGTTGTGCTGGGTGCCGTCAGGGTCGCGCGACCAGAACACCAGCACGAACGGCTTGTTGCGCGCCTTGAACATCGGCAGCACGGCCTTGGCGGCGACGTCGGCGAAATAAGCCTGCTGCGCGACGTTGGCGACAACGGTGCCGGGCGTCTTGGCATCGCCCGCCTTGGAATTGTCGCCGCGCGGCGGCGTGGCGAGGGGCAGGCCGGCCTTGGTCAGCGCGTCCTTCACCTCGTCAGGCAGCGCCACGCCGTTCTTGCCGCCGGTGGAGTCGTCGAACACGACCGAATGCAGGCCGGCCTTTTCGGGCTTGTCGGTGTGGTCGAACTGGTAGGTCGGACCGACCTTGCCGATCGCCGCGGTGCTGAAGCCCTTGTCGCGGGCCATCTTCAGAATCGTCTCTTCGTTGAGATAGTCGCCCTTGAAATGCTCGTCGATGTCGCCGAGCACGGCGTCGTTCTCGATGAAGGGGACCACGGTGTCGCCGGCGGGGACGGACGTATAGTTGGTCCAGATCGTGTTGGAGAACACGCCGGTGTCGCCGAGATAGTGACCGGTCGACATCGCCGAGCCGTTGGCCATGGTGAAGGTCGGGAAGAGCGAATGCGGGTTCTTGAAATTGACGCCCTTGTCACGGACCTCGGCCATCGCCGGCGCGGTCTCCGGCGTCACCTTCAGCGCGCGCAGACCATCGGGGATGAAGAGGATCAGGTTGCGGGGCGTGTTGTTCTGGGCGGAGGCAAGTCCGGTGGACAAGACTGTCAGCCCGGCGGACAGCAACACCAGTGAACGGCGCATCGAAATCTCCTGCGGTGAGGCGGCAATGGCCGCGACCGCGGCCCCCGGCCATCGTTTAGTTTTGCTGCATGACAGTTTTGTTACAAGGCCCAAGGAGCAAGCAGAAGTGACGGGGAGGTGACCAGGCACCCACGGATGGGGCGTTGTCGGGCGCGAGATCGCAGTTGTTGCGCTCAGCCGCCTCGACGCCGTCACTGCGAGGGCACCGAAGCAATCCGGAATTCCTCCGCGGCAAGACCCTGGATTGCTTCGCTGCGCTCGGGGAGGAGGCGACTTCAAGCAAAATTGCCGCCGCCAAATTCGGCGAGCGCGATCAACTCCGATCAACGGGTCATGAGGACTACCCCGGAACGAAGTGTCTGAAATCAGCACAGAATCCCGGGCGACTTGCCGCACCAAGCTCCCTGTTAATCCCGTGCCTTAACCAACAATTAATTATACGTTTGCGGGTGGGCGACGGGCCGGCCTAGCGTGCGGTGGGGAGCCGCCGAAGCCAAACGAGTTGGTGCGTATCATGATGTCCAGATCATATGGGGCGCTCTTCGCCTCGCTCAGCGCAGCCGCGCTGCTCCTTTCTGCCAATGACGGTTTTGCCAGGCCTGGCGCCACCGCCACCGCCGCGCACGGGATGGCCGGCGCGCCTTCCGGCGCGATCGCGCGTCCGCAGATCGGTCCTGGCGCCCGGTTCCGCGGCCGCAACACGCCTTGGGTCTATTGGCCGGGCGGCGGCGGGTTCTACGACAACGCAGGCTATAACCAGCCTTTCGTCGATGCCGGGCAGCCGGCCTCCACCGACGTGCGTTACACCTATACGTACGACGTTCCCTGGGACTGGACCCATCGCTTCCCGCCGAATGTGGTGCCGTCCGACCGGCCCTATGTGCCGAGCTGCCCGACGGAGCAGGTGACGGTGCCCGGCCGCGGCGGCGCCGAGCACACCGTCAACATCATGCGCTGCTACTGAGCGGCGTCGTCCGCCCAGCTAGCCCAGCTCAAAGCTGGTCACGCCGAAGACGCGGTCGATCCGCAGCGGCGGGATCGGCCCTGTGTACATCCGCGCCGTCTCGAACACCGGCTGGAGCCCGAGCGATTCCGCGAGCGCGATGGCCTCGCGATTGATCGCGGGGACGTCGAGGAAGACTTCCCCGCCACCAGCGCTCGCCAGCAGGGCCTGCACGATCCCTTCCGCCGCTCCGCGGTCGTCGGCGACGAGCGGGCCGATCTTGTGGCCGGTCCGGCAGGGCCGGATCACCCCCCATGCCGCGAGCTTGCCGTCGCGCAGCAGCGCGCCGCCGAGATGGCCTGATGTGTTGACCCAGGCGCGCAGGAAGGTGCTGCGCGCGGCCGGGAAGGCGGTCGCGTCGTCGGCTTCAACGAGCGCGAACGGGACATTGTCGAGCGCGACAATTTCGGCGGGCGGATTCGGCGGCGCGGCGACGATGCCGCCGTAGCGGATATTGGCGTAGGCCAGCTGGAAGCCGGACTTCTTGTAATTATCCTGCTGCGCGACGACGCCGTCGAGCCCGATCACGCGGGCGCCCGCATGCGCGATCGCCGCGTTCCAGATGCGCAGGCCGTGGCCCACGCCGCGAAAGCCTGAGCGCACGATGTAGAAGCCGAGGAAGGCGAAGCGGTCATCGTAGTTGACGCAGGAGATTGTTGCGACCGGCTCGCCGTCGATCTCGCCGACGAAGAAGCCCTTCGCGTCCGGGATCGCGAAACAGGCGGCGTCGCCGAGGCCCGGATTCCAGCCCTCGGCCGCGGCCCAGTCGACGGCGATGGCGATCTCCTCGGGGCGCAAATTGCGGATCTGCAGATCGCTCATGATGGATGCCTTCGGCGGTGGACCTGGCGGCAGGTCCGGCGGTAGAAGGCCTCATGATAGGCCGGGCCTGGGGCTCGCCTCAACACAGGGATGATCGGTCATGGCAGCAGAGAAGGTCGCACTTGTCACGGCTGGCGGCAGCGGCATGGGGGCAGGGGCTGCGCGGCGGCTCGCGGCCGACGGCTTTCGCGTCGCGATCCTGTCGTCCTCCGGCAAGGGCGAGGCGCTGGCAGTCGAGCTCGGTGGCCTCGGCGTCACCGGCTCCAACAAGTCGAACGATGATCTGAAGCGGCTCGTCGACGGGGCGATGGCCAAATGGGGACGCAT
Source organism: Bradyrhizobium sp. MOS001 (assembly GCF_004634465.1). Classification (NCBI taxonomy): domain Bacteria; kingdom Pseudomonadati; phylum Pseudomonadota; class Alphaproteobacteria; order Hyphomicrobiales; family Nitrobacteraceae; genus Bradyrhizobium; species Bradyrhizobium sp. MOS001. The sequence goes on along the minus strand of NZ_SPVJ01000010.1, from coordinate 87,313 downwards.
CGACGTGCTCGTCAATAGCGCCGGCCACGGGCCGCGCGCGGCGATCACGGAGATCACCGACGAGCAGTGGCACACCGGCCTCGACACCTATCTCCTCAACGTGATCCGGCCGACCCGGCTGGTGACGCCGGTGATGCAGGCGCAGAAGGCCGGCGCCATCATCAACATCTCGACCGCCTGGGCATTCGAGCCGAGCGCGATGTTTCCGACCTCTGCGGTGTTCCGCGCCGGCCTCGCCGCCTTCACGAAGATCTTCACCGACACCCATGCCGCCGACAACATCCGTATGAACAACGTGCTGCCGGGCTGGATCGACAGCCTGCCGCAGACCGATGCGCGGCGCGACAGCGTGCCGATGAAGCGTTACGGCAAGGTCGAGGAGGTCGCGGCGACGGTGTCGTTCCTGGCGTCCGAGGGTGCCGCCTACATCACCGGCCAGAATATCCGCGTCGACGGCGGACTGACGCGCTCGGTGTGAGTCGGCGCGCGGCTTCGCTCCGCCATTCTGGTGCACTTGTCGTAACGCGACGCGCGGCCTGCGCGGTGCGCCGCTGCGGCGGGGCGACGCGTGGCGTTCGGGTCACACTCGTCACTGGTCTTGCGCGATAAGTCACGGACTACGTCACAGTCCATACGAACTGCGCCGCAGACCGAGACGGCGAGCGGTCCACTCCCTATTCCCCAATCTGCGCCGGATGGCTCCCACCGGTGCGCAATTGAAACGCGAGCGTCGATCGCGTGGGGCATGGAGACTCGGAATGAACAAGTTTTTGCTGGCGGTCGCTTCAATTGTGCTCGGCACCGCATCCGCGCATGCGGCCGACCTCGCGGCGCAATACACCAAGGCGCCGGTGATGGCGCCGGCCTACAACTGGACCGGCTTTTACGTCGGCGGCAATGTCGGCGGGCAGTGGGGCAACGCCGATCTGAACACCTCGACCATCTGGACGCCGGCCGGCTATTTCGCCGCCAGCAGCGTCCCCGCCATCAACACGGTCGGCGCCCAAGGCGTCAACAGCTCCAGCGTGACCGGCGGCTTTACCGCGGGCTACAACTGGCAGGTCAACCACGCCGTGCTCGGCCTCGAAGGCGACATCAACTATTTCGGTTTCAAGGGCAGCGCGACGGGCTCTGCGCTCTATCCCTGCTGCGCGCCGACAGGCTTTACCGTGTCGTCGCAGGTCTCGGCCGATTGGCTCGCCACCATCCGCGGTCGCATCGGCTTCCTCGCGGCTCCGACCTGGCTGCTGTACGCGACGGGCGGCGCGGCGATCTCCGAGGTGAAGGGCAATTTCAATTTCACCGACACGTTCTCAGCCGCGACCGAGTCGGCCGCGATTCGCGACACGCGCCTCGGCTGGACCGCGGGCGTCGGCACCGAATATGCCTTCGGCGGCGGCTGGTCGCTCAAGGTCGAATATCTCTACGTCGATCTCGGCCGCGCCAGCGCGACCAGTACCAATCTGGTCGGCGGCGTAACGCAATATCCGAGCAACGTTTACACCCACTCGGTCGATCTCAAGTCGAACATTGTGCGCGTCGGCGTGAACTACAAGTTCGGCGGACCGGTCGTCGCCAGGTACTGAGCATCCCGTTCCTGATCTGGCGCGGAAAGCCCCGGCTCTGCCGGGGCTTTCTGTTGCGAGGGACGGTTCAGTGCGAGGCGACGAGCTTCGCCAGCGCGGGCAGGATCTTGTAGCGAACGATCTCGTGCGGGTATTCGCCGCGATTGGCGAGCAGGACGAAGCCGATCTGCCTGATAGGGACGAGGCCGAGATAGCCGGAGGCATTGTTGAGGCCGCCGGGCTTGTCGACGATGGTGGCGTCGGGGAGGTGGACCGTCTCCCAGGCCATGCCTTGTCCGAATTTGTCGTCGACGCGGAAGGTCTCGCGCTGCGTCATCCGCAGCGCCTCGCGCAAATGCGGTTCGACCGAGCGGTCGTCGACGCAGGCCGCAACGAAGGTCGCGAGATCCCGCGCGGACGAAAACATCTGGCCGGCGCCGGGAAAGTCGAAATAGCTCTGCTGGTTGCCGGGTGGGCCGATCGCCATGCCCTGATCCGAATAGCCTTGCACGACGCGCTGCATCCACGCCGTGTCCATGACGGCGCGGTTGTCCTCGCCGCGCTCCGGCAAAGAGGTCGCATTCATGCCGATCGGCCCAAGGATGCGCTCTTCGAACAGGGTTGTGATCGGAGCGCCGTAGCAGCGCTCGAGCACGAGCTGAAGCAGCACGTAACAGGCATGGCTGTAGATGCGCTGCTTGCCGGGCGCTTCGCCGGCCTGCGGCTTCCAGGCGTTGAACATGTCGATGAACTGCGCCCGCGAGAACGAGTCGTTCGGCCAGGGTGGATGGTCGGTCGACAGCAGCATGCCCGACGTGTGCATGGCGAGCTGGCCGACGGTGACGCGGCGGACATAGTCTCCGGTGAGCTCGGGCAGATATTTCGGCAGGCGGTCGTCGAGCCGCAATTCACTCCGGAGCGAGCCCAGCGCCACCAGCGCCGCCTCGAACGGTTTGCGCAGCGAACCAAGGTTGAACAGCGTGTCCGGTGTGACCGGTCGTCGCGTGCCGTCGTCGGCGAAGCCGTAGTTGAAGAACTCGACATGGCGGCCGGCATAGAGCGCGGCGGCGAGGCCGCCCGGCTGGTCCGGCGTCGCGGTCGGCGCCAGCTCGTTGGCGACGATGTCGCGCATCTGCGCGATCATGTCGGAATCCGCGGATGCGCGGCGCGGCCAGGCCAACGCGAGGGGAACCAGCGCAGCCCGCGCGAGGGCCCGCCGGGTGAGGTGTGATGAGGTGACAACAGACGGCACGGCTCTGACGCATGATGCGATGCGCCCCCTCTCTCTTCTAACGGCGAGGGCTGCGTGTCCCAATTCACGATTGCGCGTTGTGGGTTCCGCCGGCGGGGCTTGCGGAAAAATACTTAGCTTGTGGGCTAACAATTATTGACGCCGGGCGATGGCGGGCCTATAGTTAGCTTCATGGCTAACCAATTATCCCAGCTCGACCATGTCTTCGCAGCCCTTGCCGATCCCACAAGGCGGGCGATCGTGATGCGGCTCTGTGCCGGCGAGGCGTCGGTCGGCGAGCTCGCCGATCCGTTCGAGATGGCGCTGCCGAGCTTCATGAAACACATCCATGTGCTGGAGACGAGCGGGCTCGTTCAGTCGGAGAAATCCGGCCGCGTGCGCACCTGCCGGCTCAGCCCGGACGCGCTCGTCGGCGCGGAGGACTGGTTCCAGCAGCAGCGCGCGATCTGGGAGGCGCGGCTCGACCGGTTCGAGGCTTACGTCATGCAACTGAAGAAAGAGAAGGAGAGGGCGGCCGCCAAGCGACCGTCCCGCACAACCAAACGGAAAGGTTCTGAGTGATGACGAATTCTGCCAATCCCGCTCTGTCGCAATGGTCGATGGACCGCGAGATCGTGATGTCGCGCGTGATCGACGCGCCGCGCGATCTGGTGTTCGAGGCGTGGTCCGATCCAAAACATCTCCCGCAATGGTTCGGGCCGAAGGGCTTCAAGATCGAGACCTTCGAGATCGACGTGCGTGTCGGCGGCGTCTGGCGCTTCAACATGATCGGTCCCGACGGCACCGTCTATCCGAACCGCATGCGCTTCCGCCGCATCGAGCGGCCGTCGCTGATGGAGATGGATCACGGCGTCGACCAGGACGACGATCCCGGCATGTTCCGCTTCACCCTCACCTTTGCCGAGCAGAGCAACGGCAAGACCGTGCTGATGATGCGGCAACTGGCCTCGAGCACCGAGCAGCGCGACGGCATGATCGGCTTCGGTGCCGTCGAATATGGCTACCAGACGCTGGACAAGCTCGCGGCGTATGTTGGTGGGATGAAGAAATAGAGTCCCCGCGTTATTCCGGGGGCCTCGAAGAGGCGCCCCGGAATAAGCTCGGAAACGCATGGGGAGAGCAGCCGCCTTCTCGAATATGACAGCGCGCAGGTCAATTATGACAGCGCCATAACGTAGATTTTTGTCGCGTCGTGCCGCCGATTTATGACAGAATTGCTACCACTAAATGTCATATCGGTTACGGCGGAGCGATTCATGTTGCAGTGGCAGGCGCGGTCAAATCCCCTCGCGTGGTGGTGGGGGTCCCTGACGCTTGTCAGCAGTGCCAACATTCTCGTCTGGTTCATGCTGTACCGCGAGTTCTATCCGACGGTTGCCGGCAGCGCCGGCGGCGGTTCGGATATCGGGCTGATGTTCCTGCTCTGCGCCGGCTATGTGTTCGGCTGCGCGTTCCGATCGTTCCTGCCGCGCGCCGACGTGCAGCGCATCTGCCTGTTCGACACCTGGCTCTCCAGCGTCTTCGTCGGCCGCACCGTCGCGACCGTGGCCGAACTGTGCTTCGTCGCGCAATGGGCGATCATCCTGCATCAGCTGGGTCACATGACGGGCGCGGAGACCGCGGTGAACATCGCGCTGGTGATCGTGCCCATCATCATCGTCGCGGAGTGCTTCTCCTGGTACGCGGTCGTCACCACCAACTTCCTCTACAACGCGATCGAGAACTCGCTGTGGGCGGTGACGTTTTTCCTCGCCGGCATCGCGCTGTGCCGCCTCATGCCGGAATTCCAGGGACCGGTGCGATGGGCGCTGATCGCCGGCATCGTCGGCATCGCCTGCTTCCTCGCCTTCCTCGTCACCGTCGACGTGCCGATGTATCTCAGCCGCTGGCGGGCAGGGCATCAAGAGGGCAACAAGCTCCTCGGCTTCCTCGAAGGTCTGCATGACGTCGCGACGCGCTGGGTGGTGACCCACGACATCGCGCATTGGAAGGGCGAGCTGACCTGGATGTTCCTGTATTTCACCGCTGCGGTGTGGTCGAGCCTCGCGCTCTGCGCGCTCTACGCCATGGAAGGCTATCTCACGCGTTATCTGGCCTGAGCGACCGGGCTTCGCCGAGATCGGCCTGCGTCAGCAGGCCTTGCCGCAGCGCCAGCCGGACCAGCTCGATGTCGGAGCCGACGCCGAGCTTGTCCTTGATCAGCGAATGCAGGTTCGCCACCGTCTTCGGGCTGACGTGGAGCGTCTCGGCGATCTCCTCCGTCGTGTTCTCGGCGAGCAGCAGCCGCAGCACCTCGAACTCGCGCGGCGTGAGCACGTCGGCGGCCGAGCTCTCGCCGCTGATACGGCTGAGCGCGAGCTCGTGGTCGATGTCGGGGCTGACGGCGATCTTGCCGGCGAGCACGTCCATCACGGCGCGCACCAGCGTCTCGGGCGGGCTGGTCTTGGTGACATAGCCCCGCGCGCCGGCGCGGATCGCCTGCACGGCGAAGCCGGCATTCTCGTGCATGGTGAAGACGAGGATCCGTGCCGCCTTGTCCCATTGCCTGATGCGCCTGACGGCCTCGATGCCGCCGATGCCGGGCATGCTCAGATCCATGATGACGAGGTCGGGCGCCTCGGATTTGAACAGACGGTAGGCCTCGGCGCCGTCGGCCGCTTCGGCGACAACGCGAAGCCCCGGCTGCTTCTGGAGCACGGAGCGATAGCCCTCGCGGACGACGGAATGGTCGTCGACCAGCAGAATGGTCGCATCGGCCGCGCTCATGCCGCGCGCTCCAGTGAGTGCCGATCGAGGCCTGCAAGCGGAATGACCACGCGCAGCGCGGAGCCGCCGTTCGGCGCGGCCTCGAAGCTCAACTGGCCACGCAAGGCCGCGACGCGCTCGCGCATGCCGAGCAGGCCCATTCCGGATTTTGCGACGGGATCGTTCGACCGTCCGTCGTCGTCGATCGCAAGTGCGATCTCGTCGGCACGCATCGCAAGCTCCAGGCTTACCCGCGTGGCGCCGGCATGCTTGGCGGCGTTGGTGAGCGCCTCCTGCACGATGCGGTAGAGGCTCGCGCTGATCGTGGCGGGCAGGGTCGCGAACGCACCGTCGAACCGGATCGAAAACCGCGTCTGGCCGCGGCTACGCCCGTTCCAGCCCGCAACCAGGCCTTCGAGGCTCGCCACGAGCCCGAGCTCCTCGACATCAGGCGGGCGCAGCCGGAACAGCGCGCCGCGCAGCGTCTCCATCATGCCGGTTGCGGTCCGCGCGATGCCGTCGCACTCGCCAAGCAGGGAGGGGCAGTCCTGTACGGCGGTCTGGCGGGCGGAGGAGGCGAGCGCGCGGATGGCGGCCAGCGACTGGCCGAACTCGTCATGCAGCTCGCGTGCGAGATGGCGGCGCTCCTCGTCCTGGAGTGCGATCAGTTTCCGCGTCAGCTCGCTGCGCTCGGCCAGCGCGATGTCGAGGCTTTCGGCGAGATGGTTGAAGACGTCGCGGATCGCCGACAGCTCGGCGAGATCGAACGGCGGCAGCCGCGTCGACAGGTCATTGGCGGCGATCCGTTCGAGGCCGGAGCGGATCATGCGGGTGGGGCGCAGCGCACGCGCCAGCGCAGCGTAGACCAGGACGCACAACAGCGGCAGTGCGATCGCAAGTGCGAGCATCAGGCGGCCGGCCTCGTGCCAGGCGTCGGCCGTCTGCACGGCCGGGTCGACCGAGACCACGGTCTCGCCGAGTTTCGTTCCGCGCACGATCACGGGCCGTGCCGCCTCGCGGCCGGGGTCGAACAGGCTGCGATAGAAAGCCACGAAGACTTGCGGCGGCGGGTTCGCCGGGATCGGCGCGCCACTGCAGAATCGCTGGATGATGTCGCCGCTCACGCCGCGGAACGCCAGGCACAGGCCGGGCGTCATCACATAGGCCGAAACGGGGTCGAGGTTGGGAAAGTCCGAGCGCGGGCTAGCCACCCACTGGATCTTGCCCTGTTGCAGCTCCAGCGTCTTGGCCACGATGGCGGCGATGTCGTCGAGGCGCGCATGGGCCGCGCGGTCGGCGGTGATGAGGAAATAGGCGGAGATCGCGGCGAAGCACGCGGCCGATATGGCGGCCACGCGCAACGTCAGACGGACCTTGAGATCGAACCTCGGGCGGTTCCACATCGGCGGGCACCTGGCGCGAACGGAATTGTCGCCGGCGCATTAAACGGCAGAACGCGAGCGGCGGAAAGCACTGCGCATACCGCGGTGCAACGTCGTGAAATTTTCCCGGCCTTGATCGGGACCAGCGCAGCTGCATGGCATGAGGTTGCCGTCCAGATTGCGCCGCCGCTCCACCACACGAGGCCCGCATGCGCCGTATCAGCTTGATCCTCTCTGCTTTCCTCCTCTTCGTCCTCCCGGCGGCCTCCTCGCCTGCCGGCGCCGAGGATGCCATTGGCGTTGCCATGGACGATTTCAGCTACACCGATACGTCCGCCGAGCCGGCCAACCAGACCGCCGCCCATGAGCGGCGGCTGTCGGCGTTCATGGCCGCGCTCAGGCGGGATATCAGTGCGGACGGTCGTTACCGGCCGGTGCCGTCTGCCCAGGACGGCGCGGCATTCAAGGTCATCGGCGGCATCCAGAAGACGAGCACGCTGGTGCAATGGGCCAAGGTCGCCGTCATCGACGTCGGCGCCAGGAAGCTCGTGATGGACAAGCTCTACACCTTCCGCGGCGACAACGATGAATCATGGGAGCGTGCCGAGATTTTCGTGTCTCGCGAGGTCATGGCCGCGCTCGCCACGCCCGCGCCGGTCGCGCTGGCCGTGTTCGATTTCGAGCTCGAGGACACGACCGCCGCCTCGACTGGCACTTCAGCCACGTCGGATGCGTCATATCTGGCCGAGGTCACCGGCAGCGTGCGCGAGGCGCTGGGCCAATCCGGCCGCTACCGCATCGTTGATGCCGGCGGCGAGGCGGTCAAGGCGCGCGCCTTGCGGGATTGCGGTGGCTGCGAGGCGGCGATCGCGCAAAAGCTCGGCGCGGATCAGTCGTTGATCGGCGTGGTGCGGCGGGTCAGCCGCACCGAATACACGCTCGGCTTCCAGGTCCGCGATGCCAGGACCGGTGCGGTGCTGTCACGTGGCGACAGCGGCCTGCGGATGGGTGCGGACTATTCGTGGAAACGGGGCGCGGTCCGGCTGGTCAGCGATAAGCTGATCGGGAGCCAGTAACCGCGATACCAGCCCTAGAACGTCAGCTGCACCTTCATCGACTGCGAGCGGTCACTGGCGAGTTCGAACGCGGCGACCGCGTTTTCGAACGGCATGGTGGCCGTGATCAGCGGTTTCACGTCGATCAACCCTTCGCCCATCAGCCGCACCGCGAGCTCGAATTCGGGGTCGAAGCGGAAGGTGCCGCGGAGCTGCAATTCCTTGGCGACGATGGAGTTGATCGGCAGCGTCATCTCGCCGCCGAGACCGAGCTGCACCAGCGTCGCGCCGGGCCGAAGCACGTCGAGCGCGGTGCGAAGCGCGGCCTGGTTGCCGGAGGCCTCGAACAGGGTGTCGAACACGCCCTTGCCGGCGCGCCAGGGATCGAGCGCTGTGGCATCGGTCGCGACATTGATGGCGTGGGTGGCGCCGAGCTTCTTTGCAACCGCGAGCGGCGCGTCGGCGACATCGGTCACCACGATCTCGGACGCGCCGCCGAAGCGCGAGACCAGGATCATCAGCGCACCGATCGGCCCGCAACCCGTGATCAGCACGCGCTTGCCGAGGAGGGGGCCGGCCTGCTTGCCGGCATGCAGGCACACCGCGAGCGGCTCAGCCACCGCAGCTTCCGCCAGTGTCAGCTTGTCCGCGATCGGCACCGCCTGCGCGGCATCGACCGTGATGAATTCACGGAAACCGCCTTGGACATGGGGAAAACGCATCGCGCTGCCGAGGAAGCGCATGTCGAGGCACTGGTTGCGCATGCCTTCCTGGCAATGCAGGCACTGGCCGCACGGTCTGCTCGGATTGACGGCGACGCGCGTGCCCGGCTTCACATTGGTGACGCCGTCACCGACCGCCGCGACCACGCCCGCGATCTCGTGGCCCAGCGCCATCGGCTGCTGGATGCGCACGACGCCGAAGCCGCCGTGGTGGTAGTAGTGCAGATCGGAGCCGCAGATGCCGCCGTTCGCAATCTTGACGCGGACTTCGCCCGAGGCGGGGGCTGGATCGGGATAGCTGTCGATCCGCAGGTCTTTCGGGGCGTGGATGACGACGGCGCGCATGGTCTCGTTCCCTTGGCTTTCGCGATTACATCGCGGCGATCATGCCGCCATCGACATAGATGATCTGTCCGTTGACGTAGGTCGAAGCATCCGAAGCCAGGAAGATCGCCGCGCCCACCAGTTCGTCCGGCCTGCCCCAGCGCTTGGAGGGGATGCGGCCCATCAGCCAGTTGTTGAAGTCGGTGTTGTTGACCAGCGCCTCGTTCATGTCGGTCAGCATGTAGCCGGGGCCGATCGCATTGGCCTGGATGCCGTGCTGGGCCCATTCCACCGCCATCGAGCGGGTCAGGTTCTTGATGCCGCCCTTGGCCGCGGTGTAGGGCGCGATGGTGGGACGCGCGAGCTCGCTGCCGAGCGAGCCGATATTGATGATCTTGCCGTGCTTGCGCGGGATCATGCGCTTGCCGGCCTCGCGGCCGATCACGAAGGCGCTGGTGAGGTCAGTCTCGATCACCTTGCGCCATTCGTCGGTGGTGAACTCGACCAGCGGCTTGCGGTGCTGGATGCCGGCATTGTTGACGAGAATGTCGACCGCGAGCCCTTCGCGGTCGAAGCGCTCGAAGCCCGCGACGATCGCGGGCTCATCGGTGACGTTGAACGCGGCGCCCTCGGCCTGATGACCGGCGGCGCGAAACTCGGCGACGGCCTGCTCGACGCGCTTGGGGTCGACGCCGTTGATGATGATCTTGGCGCCGGCCTTGGCCATGCCTTCGGCAATGGCGCGGCCGAGCCCGCGGGAGGAGCCGGTCACGAGCGCGGTGCGGCCGGAAAGGTCGAAGAGGGCGGTGCTCATCTCAAGAAATCCTCAGACGTTGGAGCGACGCACGGTCAGATCGGAGCGGTCAAATACGGCGGGCAGAAGGTCGACGCCGAGGCCCGGTCCTTCCATCGGATAGACAAAGCCGTCCTTGATCGTGGGCATCGTGGTGACGAGCTCATTGTACCAGCCCCTGTAGAAGGCGCGTACCGATTCCTGGATCAGCGTGTTGGGCTGGCTGAACGACATGTGGATGGCGGCGATGAAGCCGATCGGGCCGATGCAGTCATGCGGCGCAAACGGGCGGTGATAGGTCTCGGCCATCGCCGCGATCTTGCGGCCCTCGGTGAGGCCACCGGTCCAGCACAGGTCTGCCATCACCACATGCATGGCGTCGCGGTCGAGCATGTCCTTGTAGGGGAAGCGTGAGCCCAGCGTCTCGCTGGCGCAGACCCAGACATCGGTCGAACGGGCATATTCGGCCAGCGCCTGCGGCGAGTTCATCCGGATCGGGTCTTCGTACCAGGTCGGCTTGTAGGGCTCGAGCGCGCGCGCGATCTGCTTGGCGGTCGGCAGGTTCCAGAGCGAGTGGAGCTCGACCATGATCTCCATCTTGTCGCCGACGGCCTTGCGGATCTTCTCGAACGGTTCGATCGCCCGCTTCATCTGGGCTGCGGTGATGTAGAGGCCCTTGTTCTCCTGGGCCGCCGGATCGAACGGCCAGATCTTCATCGCGGAAATGCCGCTCTCCAGCAGGCTTTCGGCCAGCGCGTCGGCGTGGTGCATGAAGCCGTCGAGGTCTTCGTAGGGGCCTTTGGAGGCGCCGAGATTCCAGTTGGCGACGGGGCTGATATTGGTGGAGCGGACATATTGGGTGCCGGCGCAGGTGTTGTAGATGCGCTGCTTGTCGCGGCAGAGGCCGCCGAGCATCTGGTGCACAGGCTGATTGCAGACCTTGCCGAACAGATCCCATAGCGCGATGTCGATTGCGGACGCCGCGCGGTATTCGACACCGGTGGAGGACTGCGCCATCGGCAGGTTCAGCATGTCGCGATGGATCGCCTCGATGTGCAGCGGATTGCGGCCGAGCAGGCGGCCGGCAAAGGTGTCGTGGATCTGCGCTTCGACCGCGCCCGCGCCATAGAAGGTTTCGCCGAGACCGATCATGCCCGTGTCGGTGTGAACGCGTACCCAGATGACGTTGGAAAATTCCTCGGTGCGCAGCGTCTCGATTGACGTGATCTTCACGGCAACAGTCCTCCCATCACAGGCGCCTCGCACCTGACGTCTCATTTCGCACTGCAACATGTTGCAGATCGCGCGAACGTCTTACGCCTGCTTGTAATATATCACAACATGTTTTAAGGGTCCCACAACTAAGGCGCCACCCAGCAATGAGAGCGCGGCTGACAGGAGGACGACATGGCACGGCGCAAGCGCGCGCTCGAGGTGGTGAGAAACGAGGACGACGGCGAGGGCAAGCCCTCCCGGCGCAACCGGCTCAACTTCTTCGAGCTGGCTTATCAGAGGATCGAAGAGCTGCTCGTCCACTGCGAGCTTAAGCCCGGACAATTCATGACAATGCTGGAATTGCAGCACATCACCGGCTTCGGGCGCACACCGGTGCATCACGCCGTGAATCGCCTCTCCGCTGACACGCTCATCATCATCCGTCCGCGCCACGGCCTGCACATCGCGCCGATCGATCTTGCGCGCGAGCGGATGCTGCTGGCCTTGCGCCGCGACATGGAGCGCTTCGTCGTGCGGCTCGCGGCGGATCGCGCCAGCCTGTCGCATCGCAATCAGGCGCTGCACATCGAGCGTCTGCTGCGCGAACGCCGCGCCACCCTGACCCTCGACGAATTCAACAGCATCGATCGCCGCATCGACGCGCTGGTGCTGGAAGCCGCCGGCGAGCCCTTCCTGGTGCACACGCTGCGGCCGTTGCACACGCTGTACCGCCGCATCGGCTACATCCACCATCGCTTCATGCCGGGGCAGGCCGAACTGTCAGGCACGATCGATCGCCACCTCGCCATTCTCGTTGCGGTCGCCGGCCGCCACGTCGAGGACGCGGTGAAGGCGAGCGATGCGTTGATCGACTACATGGACCACATGTTCACGGGCATGGAGGCGGGGATCGATCCGCGCCTGCTCGATTGCAGCATCGAGCCGCTGCTCGGCACGTAAGAAAGTTTTGAAGAGAGGACCAAAGATGTTAACGACGGCGATGCCACAACCGACCGCGAGCGAAGCCGCGGTCCGTTACCTCATCACGAACTACAGTCCCAAGGGCAACAAGGTCGGCTGGCTGATGATGGCCTCGATCCTGGTCGAAGCCTGGGATCTCTATTCGATCGCCTTCGTGCTGATCTTCATCAAGGAACAGTACAATCCCGATCCGCTGATGCTGGGTCTTGCCGCCGCCGGCACGCAGGGCGGCGCCCTGATCGGCGCGCTGCTCGGCGGCTGGCTCTCCGACAAGATCGGCCGCCGCGTCATGTTCCTGGTGACGATGGTGCTGTTCATCGTGCTCGCGCTGGCGCAGGCCTTCGTGCCGAACGTGACCTGGCTCATCGTGATCCGCTTCCTGCTCGGCATTCCGCTCGGCTCGGATATTTCGACCGGCTACACCTACATCATGGAATCCATGGCCAAGGGTGAGCGCGAGGTCATGGGCAATCGCTGGCAATTCATGTTCGCCGTCGGTGAAGTTCTTACCATCGGTGTCATCGTGATCTTCCTGCTGATCGACATGCAGCACGAGATGCTGTGGCGCGTGACGCTCGGTCTCGGCGCGGTTCCGGCGCTGATTATCCTGATCATGCGTCACGACGTGCCGGAGACGGCGGTGTGGCTGGTGCAGAAGGGACGTTACCGCGAGGCCAAGAAGGTCGCGCGCGAGATGTTCAACGACAATCTCGACATGTTGCCGGACCACGACGTGAAGGTGCCGAAGGTCAGCACACGTGCCTTCATCGCCGACCTCAGGAAGGACCCGATCCGCTGGCGCGCCACGATCTACGGCTGGATCGCCTGTTTCGCGCAAGGCAGCGAGTTCTCGACCTTCGCATTCTATCTGCCGGTGCTGTTCGTGATGGTCGGCGTGTCGAGCGTGCTCGGCATCAACCTGGTGACGATGGCGCTGTTCTCCTTCGCGGCCCTGTCCGGCTGGGTCGGTCCGCTGCTGACGCCAAAAATCGGCCACCGCGGCATCTCGATCGCCGGCTTCAGCATCGTGCTGGCTTCGCTGCTGGTCGCTGCCTTCGCGCTCTACACCGACAACAAGATCCTGCTGCCGTTCGCGGCGGCCGCCATGTTGTGGGGCCACTACTGGGACGCGTCGAACTGCATGACGATCCCGACCATGGTTGCGAAGCCCAAGTATCGCGGCACGGCCAGCGGCTTCGCCTACATGTTCGTGAAGCTGCCGTCGTTCCTGGCGATCTTCCTGTTCCCGACGGTATTCGCCGCGATCGGGCAGGCCAATGCCACGCTGATGGTCGCGATCTTCCCGCTGATCGGATTGCTCGCCGCAATCTTCATCCTGCCGGAAGTCTACGGCTACGAGAACGACTGACGCGTTGCCCGGTCGCGGCCTTGTGGCCGCGATCGGCTTTTCCCGCTACGGGCTCAGGAAGACGGGATTGATCCCGGACCCATGGCCGAGCAGGCCGATCGCCTGAAGCTGGGCGCTGTGGAGGTCGATCTCCACGATCGCGAACAGGGTCAGCAGCACCACGACCGAGACGACGAGCAGGGGGTGATATGTCCCGCCACCTTGTTCCGGCGCGGTGAAGCTCCGAAACGACCGACGTAGGGAAAAACTCTGCGGCAATGCCTTTGATTGAATCTGCATGATGGACCTCCGTGCCGCGCCGTATGAGACTGCGCGACGCGAAGAAGCATAGGTCCGGCTTTGGCGGCGACATTGATGCGCCGCAAATTGCACGCGATTACCGGATCGCAGCCGCAAGCGCTGCGATCAAGGCGGGTGGCGTCACCAGCAGCCCCAGCTTGAGGAACGGCCAGGCGCCGACCTCGATTTTTTCGCGGCGGAGCGCGACCAGCCACAGGATGGTCGCGAGCGAACCGGTGATCGAGAAATTCGGTCCCAGGTCGACGCCGATCAGGATGGCGCTGACGACCGAGGTGGGCAGGTGATCGGCGGCCACGATCGACCCGGCGACGAGGCCGACCGGCAGGTTATTGGCAATATTGGTGGCGATGGCGGTGGCGATCCCAACGCTCCAGCCGGCCCCGGGTACGGACTGCGCGACGGCCTCGTGCAGAAGTGCGCTGAGATGGCCGATCACGCCAGTCTTCACCAGTGCTTCCACCATCACGAAAAGCCCGCCGACCAGCGGCAGCACGCTCCAGGACACGTGCTTCAGTACCGACATGGGCGACTGACGGCTGAGCAGCAGGACGAGGCCGGTCGTCACGGCGCCGCAGATGAAGGTCGGCGGGCCAAGCTGCTTGTCGAGCGCGGAGGCCGTGATCAGCACCACGCCGATCGCAGCAATGCCGATCGCGGTCAGCTTGCCGCCGCGGCTGAGCGCCTTGTGCGGCACGCGGCGCTCGATGATCTCCTGTTTCAGCGCGCGATGCTGGGTGATGCGCAGTACGACAAAGGTCAGCACGATCGAGGCGAGCGAGGGCAGGGCGAACTGACGCAGCCATTCGGTCAGATGCGGCATGCGCGCGCCGAACACCACGAGATTGGCGGGGTTCGAGATCGGCAGCACGAAGCTTGCGGCGTTCGCAATGAAGGCGCAGACGAACAGATAGGGCAGCGGCTTGGCGCCGGCCGCGCGCGTCGCAGCGTAGACGGCGGGTGTCAGCACGATCGCGGTGGCGTCATTGGAGAGCAGCACGGTGACGACGGTGCCGACGAGATAGATCAGCAGAAACAGCCGCTGAGGTGAGCCGGCCGCATATTCGACGGCGAGGGCGGCGAGATAGTCGAACAGGCCTTCGAGCCGGGCGAGCTCGGCGATCAGCATCATGCCGATCAGGAAGAGATAGACGTCGACGCCTTTCTCGATGCCCGTGAGCGCGTCCTGCCTCGGCAGGAGGCCGAGCAGCACCAGGGCACCGGCGCCGATCACGGCCCAAATCGCCTCGGGCAGGCGAAAAGGCCGGATGATGACGCCTGCGGTCGCGGCGACGATGATGCTCCAGGCCCAGATGGCGTCAGACGGCACGTTCAGTCCTTGAGGTTGGGTCGGTTCATTCGGCAGCGATAACCGATGCTGGAGCCGCTGTCTTCCCCTGTACCTGCAAGGTGCCACGCCGGGTCTCGGGCAAGGCGAGGAGGCAGACGACGGCGCCGATCGCGGCGACCGCGCCAAGCGTGATGAACGCCGCGCTGTAGCCGGCGCCGACCACGACGAGGCCCGCAAGCGTCGTCGACAGCGCCGCGCCGATGCTCTGGGCGGTGATGACGGCGCCCTGCGCGACGTTGAAGCGGCCGGTGTTGCGCGTGAGGTCGGCGACGATGACGGGGAAGATCGCGCCAAAGATGCCGGCGCCGACACCGTCCAGAAGCTGCACGCCGACCAGCCAGAACGGATTGTCGGAGAGTGTATAGAGTGCGCCGCGAATGGGCAGGATCAACAATGCGGCGAGGAAGAAGCGCTTGTGGCCCCAGCGGTCGGCCTTCGCGCCGACCAGCATCGCGAACGGCACCATTACAATTTGAGCTGCGACGATGCAGGCCGACATCAGGCTGGTGCCCATGGTCTTGTCCTGCAGCGCGAGTTTCTGCCCGACCAGCGGCAGCATGGCCGCGTTGGACAGGTGAAACAGCACGACGCAGACCGCGAAGACGAGGAGGGGGCGGCAGGTCAGGAGCACCGCGAGACCTGAGGGCTGTTCCGGCTGGTCACCGGTATCGGCGTCGTGCAGCCCGCGGGCGAGGTCGTGGTCGATGGCGCGAGCGGGGATTGCGAGAATGCTCACGAGGCTTGCGACCGCCATGGCAGCGAGAAGGTAGAACACCACGGTCGGGCCGAACCAATAGGCGGAAAGTCCCGCCAGCCCGGCGGCGACTGCATTGCCGGCGTGATTAAAGGTCTCGTTTCGGCCGATCCGCCGGGTGAAGGCGGCATGACCGAAGATGCCGAGCGAGACGGCGGCGATCGCCGGCGGAAAGATCACTGCGGCGGCCTGCGCGATGCCCTGCGAGACCGCGACCGGCAGGAAGGTGGGAAACAGCGGCAGCGACAGTGACGCCAGCGTCACCATGATGGCGGCGATAACCATCGCCAGCCGCTTCGCCCGCGTCGCATCGACCAGCGCGCCAGCCGGCGTCTGCGCCACGATGCCGGCAACGGTCGCGATCGACATCACGAGGCCGATGCGCGCCTCGTCCCAGTGCTGCTCGGTGAGGAGATAGACGGCGAGATAGGGCCCAAGCCCGTCGCGGACGTCGGCGAGGAAGAAGTTGGCCGCATCCAGCGCGCGGCCGGCGCGTCTCGTCTGGTCGGTGGGGTGATGGGAGGCTTGGCTCGACATCGGTCTCTCGATCGAGGCTGGGAAGCGACCGGCCAGAAACCGATCTCACGCCACCTTTGTTCCGCCCTTCAAAACTTCACGGCCAGCAGCACCGCGCCGGCGCCGATCATGGCGATGCCAAGCCAGCCCTGTCCAGTCGGACGCTCGCCGAGAAAGGTGAAGGCGAAAAGGGCTACCAGCACGACGCTGAGCTTGTCGATCGGCGCCACCAGCGTCGCGGGGCCAAGCTTCAGAGCACGGAAATAGCACAGCCAGGACGCGCCGGTCGCAAGCCCGGACAACACCAGGAATAGCCAGGTCTTCGACGAGACCGCCGACGGCACCGCGAATTGTCCGGTGAAGAACAGCAGCACCGAGAAGGCGAGCAGCACCACGATCGTGCGGATGAACGTCGCCAGATCCGGATTGATGTTCTCGACGCCGACCTTGGCGAAGATCGCGGTGAGCGCCGCAAAGCAGGCCGAGAGCAGCGCCCAGGTCTGCCAGGCGGAGAAGAGGGCAGGTTTCATCGATTATTACTCACCTTGCCGCCGCCAACTTCTCCGTGATCGCCTTGCGCAAAATGCGCGACAGCGACTCCACCGAATACGGCTTCTGGATCAGCTCGAACCCGCGATGCGCGTTCTCGGCGAGGACGTTGCTGTAGCCGCTTGTGAGCACAACGGGCAGGCCCGGATAGCGCTCGCGGATGACGCCGGCGAGCTCGACGCCGTTCATGCCGGGCATGATGACGTCGGAGAAGACGAGGTCGACGGCGAATTCGTTCTCGCCGAGAATGCCGAGCGCCGCATTGGCGTTGGCGACCCGGCGGACGACATAGCCGAGATCTTCCAGCAGCTCGGTCGAGAACTGGCCGACGTCGTCATTGTCCTCGACCACGAGCACGCGATAGCCGCGCCCGGTGGTGGCGGCTTCGCTGGTCAGTGCCGCAGCGTCCTTCTCCGCGGCGGGACTGTGCGCCTGCGGCAGATAGATGGTGAAGGTCGCGCCTTCGCCGCGCGTGCTCGTCACCGCGATGTCGCCCTCGGACTGCTTTGCGAAGCCGAAGGCCTGGCTGAGGCCGAGGCCGGTGCCCTTGCCGACCTCCTTGGTGGTGAAGAATGGCTCGAAGATGGCGTCGATGTTTTCAGGGGCGATGCCGCTGCCGGTGTCCGCAACCGAGATCGCGACATAGTCGCCGCCGCGCGCCGACTGCGCACGCAGGCTCGGGATGCCCGCGACCTTGCGCACGGCGATGGTGAGGCGGCCTTCGCCATCCATGGCGTCGCGGGCGTTGATGGCGAGGTTGATCAGCGCGGTCTCGAACTGCGCGATGTCGGCCACCGTGAAGCAGTCGGCATCGTTCACCTCGACGGCGATCGCGATGCGGCCGCCGACCAGCGGCCGGACCAGTTGCGCCACGGCCTCGACCTGGCTGCCGACGTTGAAGATCTGCGGCTTCAGCGGCTGCCTGCGCGCAAAGGCCAAAAGCTGCGCGGTGAGCTTGGAGGCGCGCTCCACGGTGTCGGAGATGGCGTCGACATAGCGGCGGCGGCGTTCTTCCGGCAGCTCGCGGCGGCGCAGGAAGTCGGTCGCGGAACGGATGATGGTGAGGAGGTTGTTGAAGTCGTGGGCGACGCCGCCGGTGAGCTGGCCGATCGCCTCCATCTTCTGCGACTGCCGCAGCGCTTCCTCGCCGCGACGGCGCTCGGTGATGTCGACGGCCTCGGGCACCGCACCGGTGATATTGCCGTGGCGGTCGAGCACCGGACGCATGCCGAAGTCGAAATCGCGCTCCCCGATGGGCAGGCGCAGGCGCATCTCCAGTCGCACCGCTTCGCCTCTGAGCACGGTGTCGAAGGCCTCGCGCACGACAGCGCTCATGCCCTGGGTCTGGTTGAACCAGGGCGTGTCCCAGAACGGTTTGCCGATGACGTCGCGGGCCTCCACGCGAATGCCATCGAGCGCAGTCCGGTTCGCGTAGAGCAGCTCGCCCCTGAGATTGACCAGCCCCTGATACTGGTTGCTTGTCTCCAGGATCGCGCGCAGCCGCGCCTCGTTGGATTCGAGCTCGGCGGTGCGCTCGGTGATGCGCTCCTCCAGCGTCTCGTTGAGTCGCCTCAGCTCGATCTCGGCCTGCTTGGCGGCGGTGATGTCGTGGGCGACGCCGATGAAGCCGATATGCTTGCCGGTCGGGTCCCAGCGCGGCTGCGATTCCGAGCGCAGCCACCGCCATTCACCGCTGGCGTTCTTGTAGCGCGCTTCCAGCACGAACGGCTTCAGCGACGCTTCGCCCTGGACGGATTGCTGCAGCACATGTGGCAGGTCGTCCGGATGCAATATCTTGCGCCAGTCGAAATCGATGGCCCGGTCGTAGGGCAGGCCGATGAAGTCGACATAGGCCTGGTTGGCGAAGGAGCGCGTGCGGTCGAGCTTCGTGACCCAGATCGGCACCGGCGCGCTGTCGGCGATCAGCCGGAAACGCTCCTCGCTCTCGCGCAGCGTCTCGCGCGCGAGCGCCTGGGCGGTGATGTCGATATGGGCGCCGACGAGGCGAATGGCGCGGCCGTCACTGTCGCGCTCGAACTTGGCGACGACGCGGATCCAGCGGGTCTCGCCGTCGTTGGGGCGGATGATGCGGTATTCGGCGGTGTAGTCTTCGTTCGTCCCGGCCAGCGCATCGAGGAAGTGCTTGACCGCGGCGTCGCGATCCTCGGGATGGATGCGGTTGACCCAATCCTCATGCGACTCGTCGGTGGCATCCGCCGGCAGCCCGTGGAGCATCAGATATTCCGGCGAGCGGCGGTTCTTGAAGCCTTCGCGGAAGTCGACCTCGAGGCCGCCGACCTTGCCGATGCGCTGGATACGCGCCAGCTCTGCCTCGCGCTCCTGGAGCGCGTGATAGGCGTTGTCGCGCTCGCGCGCGATCTCTTCGAGGTGCTGGCGCAGCCTTTCGGCGGCGCTGGTATCGGGCAAGGGATCGTTCAAGGTGTCGGCCGTTGTGATGCAAGAGCGCACGTGCCGGGCCGATATTCCCACAGACAAAGCGTGATAGCCATTACTCAAAAGGGGATAAGGACGGAAAGGGCCACCGATCGCAGGGGCGGGTATGAACGAACGCCGGGTCTGGCTATTTGTTCCCGAATGTTGGAACGATGAGCCCCCGCGCGCGTATTTGCGAGGCGTCGCAACTCTTAATCATAAGACTCCCTTCCCGAAGAGGCTAAATCTTGAAGCTCTTTGTCTGCCAGGACTGCGGCAACGTTCTCTATTTCGAGAACCGCGCCTGCGAACGCTGCGGCCACCGCGTCGCGTTCCTGCCGGAGAAGGAGACGATGTCGGCGATCGAGCCCGACGGCGAGGCCTGGATGACGCTCGCCGACAAGGGCAAGGGGCGGATGCTTTGCCGTAACGCCGAATACGACGCGTGCAACTGGCTGACGGATGCGGGCGATACCACCGGCTATTGCCGCGCCTGCCGCCACAACGGCATCGTGCCCGATCTGTCCGATCCGGTTCAGCTCGCCGGCTGGCGCGAGTTGGAGGTGGCGAAACACCGGCTGTTCTATTCCCTGATCCGCTGGAAGCTGCCGCTCCAGACGCGGCAGGAAAATCCCGAACATGGGCTGATCTTCAATTTCCTCGCCGACGATCCGAACAGCGGCCAGAGGATCATGACCGGCCACGATAACGGCCTGATCACGATCGCGCTGACCGAGACCGACGAGATCGAGCGCGAGCGGCGCAGGCTCGAGATGGGCGAGCCCTACCGCACGCTGCTCGGGCATTTCCGCCACGAGGTCGGCCATTACTTCTGGGACGTGCTGGTGCGCGAGGGCGGCAGGCTGGAGCAATGCCGCGCCGTGTTCGGCGACGATTCCGCCGATTACGGCCAGGCCTTGCAGCTCCATTATGCCGAAGGCGCGCCGCCGGACTGGCAGCAGACCTACGTCTCGGCCTACGCCACCACGCATCCCTGGGAGGATTTCGCCGAGACCTGGGCGCACTACCTCCACATCGTCGACACCCTGGAGATGGCCTCCGAGTTCGGCATGGAGGTGCGCCCCCGGGTCGATCGCGACGGGGAGTTGACGGCGCGCATCCGTTTCAACCCCTATGAGACGAGGGACGTCGAGGCGCTCGTCAATGCATGGCTGCCCTTCACCTTCGCCATCAACAGCGTCAACCGCGCCATGGGGCTGCGCGATCTCTATCCGTTCATCCTGTCTCCGGCGGTGGTCGGCAAGCTGGGCTTCATTCACGGCTTGGTCAGGGACGTGGCCAAGGCCGCGAAGCCGTAGGTGCGCTCAGGGGCTCACCAGGCCCATTTCGGTCTTGCGCTGGTACGCCAGAGGGCGCGGATTTAGACCGTTGCCTCCGGCCGATTTTGATGTACCACGGGGGTCACACGGCCCGTCCCCGCAGGCCCCAACGGCCAGGGAAGGGTCCCGCCCAAGGTCGAGACTCAAGAAAAGCATGTTCAAACGCATTCTGATCGCCAATCGCGGCGAAATCGCCTGCCGGGTCATCAAGACCGCTCGCCGCATGGGAATTCAGACGGTTGCGGTCTATTCCGAGGCCGACCGCGATGCCCTCCATGTCGAGATGGCCGACGAGGCCGTGCTGATCGGCCCGCCCGCAGCCGCCGAGAGCTATCTGGTGATCGAGAAGATCGTGGAGGCCTGCCGCAAGACGGGCGCCGAGGCCGTGCATCCCGGCTATGGCTTCCTGTCCGAGCGCGAGGCGTTTCCGCGCGCGCTGGAGGCTGCCGGCATCGTCTTCATCGGCCCGAACCCGGGCGCGATCGCCGCGATGGGCGACAAGATCGAATCCAAGAAGGCCGCCGCGAAGGCCAAGGTCTCGACCGTGCCGGGCTATCTCGGCGTCATCGAGGACGACAAGCACGCGGTGAAGATAGCCGACGAGATCGGCTATCCCGTGATGATCAAGGCCTCCGCCGGCGGTGGCGGCAAGGGCATGCGCATCGCGCATTCGAAGAGCGAGGTTGCCGAGGGCTTCAACCTTGCCAAGGCCGAGGCGAAAGCCTCGTTCGGCGACGACCGCGTCTTCGTCGAAAAATTCATCGTCGATCCCCGCCACATCGAGATCCAGGTGCTGGGCGACAAGCACGGCAACGTCATCTATCTCGGCGAGCGCGAATGCTCGATCCAGCGCCGCAACCAGAAGGTCATCGAGGAGGCGCCGTCGCCGCTGCTCGATGAGGCCACCCGCCGCAAGATGGGCGAGCAGGCCGTCGCGCTGGCCAAAGCGGTGAATTACGACTCCGCCGGCACCGTCGAATTCGTCGCAGGGCAGGACAAGAGCTTTTTCTTCCTGGAGATGAACACGCGCCTTCAGGTCGAGCATCCCGTCACCGAGCTCGTCACCGGCATCGACCTCGTCGAGCAGATGCTCCGCGTCGCCGCCGGCGAGAAGCTCGCGATCAGCCAGAAGGACGTTACGCTCACCGGCTGGGCGGTGGAATCCCGCCTCTACGCCGAGGACCCGTTCCGCAACTTCCTGCCCTCGATCGGGCGCCTCGTGAAGTATCGCCCGCCGGCCGAAGCCAGCCAGGACGGCATCACCGTGCGCAACGACACGGGCGTGCAGGAGGGCGGCGAGATCTCGATCTATTACGATCCGATGATCGCCAAGCTCGTCACGCATGCGCCGTCGCGCGCGGCTGCGATCGAGGCGCAGGCCACCGCGTTGGATTCGTTCTATGTCGAGGGTATCAGGCACAACATCCCGTTCCTGTCGGCGCTGATGCACCATCCGCGCTGGCGCGAGGGACGGCTCTCGACCGGTTTCATCGCCGAGGAATTCCCCAAGGGCTTTGCCGTGCGCGTGCCCGAAGGCGAGGTCGCGCGGCGGATCGCCGCGGTCGGCGCCGCCATCGACCACGTGTTAGGGGAGCGCAAGCGGCAGATCTCGGGACAGATGGGCGGCCGCGTCGTGCAGCGCGAGCGTCGCCGCGCGGTCTGGCTCGACCGCCAGGAGATTCTGCTCGAGGTCGGACGCGAGGGTGAGGCGATCGCGATCCGGTTCGTCGATGCCGAAGGCAAGGCCGGCAATGCGCATCTGCTGCAGTCGCCGTGGAAGCCGGGCGATCCGGTCTGGCAGGGCACCATCGACGGCCATTTCGTCGCGGTGCAGGCGCGCCCGATCGCCAACGGCATCCGCCTTGCGCACCAGGGCGTCGAGGTGCCGGTCTATGTCTGGACCGAGGCGGAAGCAGCCTCGGCACGGCTGATGCCGGTGACCACGGCCTCCGACACCGGCAAGAAGCTGCTTTGCCCGATGCCAGGCCTCGTGGTCTCGATCGCGGTGACCGAAGGGCAGGAGATCAAGGCCGGCGAGACGCTCGCGGTGATCGAAGCCATGAAGATGCAGAATGTGCTCCGTGCCGAGCAGGACGGTACGGTGAAGAAGATCCACGCCAGCGCGGGCGCGACGCTCGCGGTGGACGCGCTGATTCTGGAGTTTGCGTAAAGCAAGTGAGTGGGGCCCTCACTGGCCCCACCAACACCGTCATTGCGAGCGCAGCGAAGCAATCCAGACTGCCTCTGCGGAAAGATTTTGGATTGCTTCGCTGCGCTCGCAATGACGGAGTATGTTGCGGCTGCGTCGCAACAGTTGAGAGGGCACCATGGCCTTTCGTTCCCGCCGCGAAAAACTGCGTTCGATCCTGACCGGCTCGGCCTGCGTTCATCCCGGCTCGGTCTATGACGCGATCTCCATCCGCATCGCCGAGGATCTCGGCTTTCCGCTCGGCATGTTCGGCGGCTCGGTGGCCTCGCTCGCGGTGCTCGGAGACCCCGATGTCACGCTGATCACACTCACCGAGCTTGCCGAGCAGATGCGGCGGATGTCGCGCGCGGCGACGCTGCCGGTGCTGGTCGATGCCGATCACGGCTATGGCAATGCGCTCAACGTGCGCCGCACGGTGCAGGAGCTGGAGACCGCGGGCGCCGCCGGTCTCACCATCGAGGACACGCTGTTGCCGGCCGCCTTTGGCGAGGCAAAGACACAGCTGATCTCGCTGGAAGAAGGCGTCGGCAAGATGAAGGCGGCGCTGGATGGCCGCAGCGATCCCTCGCTCGTCATCATGGGCCGCACTGGAGCTGCCTCGGTCATCTCGATCGAGGATGCGATCGGCCGCGCCAGGGCTTATGAGGCGACCGGCGTCGACGCGCTGTTCTTCACCGGCGTCAAGTCGCGCGCTGAGCTCGAAGCCATCGTAGCCGCGACGCATCTCCCCATCGTGCTCGGCGGCGCGCCGGACGAGTTGAACGCGATTGACTATCTCGCCAGCCAGCGCGTCCGCATCGCGCTTCAGGGCCACGCGCCGATCGCGGCTGCCATGCAGGCCGTCTACGAGACGCAGAAAGCGTTGCGCGAGGGCAGGCCGCCGAAGAACCTCACAGGCCTCCCGTCGCCGGACCTGACCAACCGCGTCATGCGTGAGACCGACGTCAAGGCGCGCAGCGCTGATTTTCTCGGGCTGAAAAAATGAGCCGGGCGATCCTCCAGGTCATGATCCGCGGCCGCGTGCAGGGCGTCGGCTATCGGGCCTGGGTCGAGTATCAGGCGACAACGAGTGGCCTCGAAGGCTGGGTTCGCAACCGCCGCGACGGCAGCGTGGAGGCGCTGTTCGCAGGCACACCGAAGCACGTCGCCGACATGGTCGCGCTGTGCCGCCATGGCCCGCCGTCATCGCGTGTGGATAGCGTGACGAGCGAGACGGCCGGTGCCGATGAGTTGAACCTGCGGAGGGCAGGGGAAGCGTTTTCGGTATTGCCGACGGTGTGAGAGTCACACCTCGCCCCGCAGCGGCGGTGCGCTCCCTCGCCCCGTTCCTACGGAGAGAGGTGAAAAATCACCGCGGCAACTTCGAGATCGCCTCGCTCAGTTCGTGGATCTCGTAGGGCTTGCGCAGGATCGGGAAGTCGCCGCGGACATCGGCGGCGGCTTCGCTGTAGCCGGTGGCGAGCAGGATCGGCAGGCCAGGGTGGATCTGGCGCAGATGACGGGCGAGGCCGAGCCCGTCCATCTTGCCGGGCATCACGATGTCGGTGAACACGAAGTCGACGCCGTTCTTCTCGAGCTCGCGCAAGGCGGACTCGGCGTCGGCAACCCGGTGCACGCGATAGCCGAGCTGCTCCAGCAATCCGATGCTGACGAGCGCGACGTCGGGATTGTCCTCGACCAGCAGCACGGTGCCGCTACCGGGAACCGGCACTGCTTCAGGGATATCGATTGGTGCGGTCGCGGTTTCGCGCGGCAGCAGGATGGTGAAGGTCGTGCCCTTGCCGAGCTCGCTTGCGACCCTGACCGTGCCGCCCGCCTGATGAGCGAAGCCGTGCACCTGCGACAGGCCGAGGCCGGTGCCTTTTCCGACGGGTTTGGTCGTGAAGAACGGTTCGAAGATCTTGTTGACGACGTCCGAGGGGATGCCAAGCCCGGTATCGGCGACGGTGATGGCGACGTACTCGCCGCTGTGGAGCGGATCGTTCAGGACGACGTTGCGTGCGCCGACCGTCACGGTACCGCCGTCGGGCATGGCGTCGCGAGCGTTGATGACGAGATTGAGCAGCGCCGTCTCGAGCTCGGAGACATCGGCCTTGACCGACCAGACCTCGCGGTCGATGTCGAAGGCGAGACGAACGGCGCTCCCGACGCCGGCGTGAAGCACTTCGCGGATCGCCTCGATGCGGTCGCCGAAGCGGATCGCCTGGGGATTGACGCTCTGCCGCCGCGCGAAGGTCAGGAGCTGGGCGGTCAGTGCGGCGCCGCGCTTGGTTGCGGTCTCGATCGCGGACATCGCGCGCTGAATCTTGGCCTCGTCCTCGTCGCGCTTCTTGAGGATGTGAAGGCTGCCGCTGATGATCATCAGGAGGTTGTTGAAGTCGTGCGCGACGCCGCCGGTGAGCTGCCCGAGCGCATCGAACTTCTGCGACTCGGCAAGCTGCCTCTGCATCGCTTCGAGCTTGAGCTGCGAATTGCGCCGCTCGGTGATGTCGCGGGTGATCTTGGCGAAGCCGACCAGGCTGCCGTGCTCGTAGATCGGATCGATGATGACGCTCGCCCAGAAGAACGTGCCATCCTTGCGAACGCGCCAGCCTTCCTCCTCGTAGCGACCGTGGTCCCGCGCGATGCCGAGGGCACGGGCGGGCTTGCCGTTGGCGCGGTCGGTCTCGGTGTAGAAGCGCGAGAAATGCTGGCCGACGATCTCTTCGGGCGAATAGCCCTTGATCCGCTCGCCGCCGATGTTCCAGCTCGTGATGATCCCGGTGGGATCGAGCATGTAGAGCGCGTAGTCCGCGACTCCTTCCACCAACAGCCGAAAACTGCGCTCGCTTTCGAACAAGTCTCTCTGTTGACTGGACTTTGTCGTCATTCTCAACCCGCCTGGAACCGGGGCAAACGCCCGGAAGGGTGTTTGGTTCCCGTTCTCTGGGCCGTTTTTAGGCAAATACGACGGACGGTATACAGGAGGCAAGCCGGCGAGCGCTCTTGACAATCAGTCGCGCTCGTCAGATATTTCTGTTATGACAGAAATAACCGGAAAGAAGAAACTGCCCGCCGCCGTCGAGTGCTTCATCCTGCATTGGGGCGACATGGGGGACGGGTGGGGCGTCAACCGCTCGGTCAGCCAGATCCACGGGCTGCTTTATCTCGCCGAGGCGCCGATGACGGCCGAGGACATCGCCGACACGCTCGGCATGGCGCGCTCCAACGTCTCGAACTCGCTGAAGGAGCTGCTCGCCTGGAATCTGATCCGGCGGGTGCCGATCCTCGGTGACCGCCGCGACCATTACGAGGCCGAGACCGACATCTGGGAGGTCGCCGCGAGAATCGCGGCACGGCGCAAGGAGCGGGAGCTCGATCCGGCGATCACGGCGCTCCGGGCCTGCGTGTCCGATGCGGCCGACGATCCCACCATCAATCCGGTCGCAGCCAAACGGCTGAAGGAGATGCTCGCCTTCACCGAGCTCGCCGACCACTGGTTCATGCAGATGCTGAAGGTGCCGCGACCGCGGCTGGTCGCCTTGATGCGGCTTGGCGAGAAGATCGCCAACCTGCTGCCGCTGGGCAAGGCCAAATAGCGTTGAGGAGGGTGCGATGACGTCGGCTCGATTATCAGGCTCCAGCGCATCTCCCTCAGCTCACGTCAAACTACTCGACGACCGCCGCTTCCGCGCGTTGCTGTCGGACGAGGATTGGGGCCGGCTGCCGCTCGCGACCTGGCGGCGCTTCTCGAAACGCGTCGCCGACGGCGACAGCGTCGTCTATCTCGGCGTGGTCGACGAGGTCAGCTTCAGCGAGATCGGCTGGTGGTTCGCGCAAGCCGCTCGCCTGATCGGCGGACCGCTGCCGACCGGCCGTGACACCGGTGTCCCCATGATCGTGACCGTCACCGAGGACGGCGCGACCGGCGGCCAGACCTGGACCCGCATCTGCACGCGCAAGCGCGGCTTTCCGCAAGTGATCCATTCCGCCAAGCGTTTTGCCGGCCCGACCGGGCTCGAGGAATATGTCGGCTTCGGCGTCTCGATGGCGCTCCGCATCGCGGTCGAGGGACAGGCGCTGACCTTCCGTAGTGCCGGTTACGGACTCCAGCTCGGACGCTTGTGGATCCCGCTGCCGCAATGGCTCACGCCCGGCGATCCCACGGTGACGCATAGCGATCTCGGCGAGGGCGCCTTTCGTTTCACCCTCGATGTCACTCACCCGCGTTACGGCGCGCTGATCCACCAGTCCGCCGTCTTCAGGGAGGCCGTATCATGACGCCGCTGTTGTGGACCCTCATCGCCATCCAGATCGTGATGGGCGTGTTCGACACCTTCTATCACCACGAATTCACCGAGCGCCTGGCTTAGCGCCCGTCGCAGCGTTTCGAGCTGAAGCTGCACGGCATCCGCAACATGCTCTATGCGCTGCTGTTCCTGCTGCTCGACTGGTTGGAGGTTTACGGCGTGCTGGCGATCCTGATCGTGGCAGTCCTGGTCGCCGAGATCGTCACTACGCTGATGGATTTCGTCGAGGAGGATCTGAGCCGCAAACTGCCGCCGAGCGAGCGGATCAACCACACGCTGCTCGCGATCAACTATGGCGCCATCCTGGTGCTGCTGCTGCCGGTGCTGATCGAATGGGCGATGCAGCCGTTCGGCGTGAGTGTCGTGTATCAGGGCCTGCTCAGCATCGCCGCCACTGCCTGCGCAGTCGGTGCAGCGCTCTGCGGCGTCAGGGACTTTGCCGCGATGCGCCGGCTCGGCCGCATGCGAAGCGTGCCCGCGCACGGGCTCGTCGAGAAGCTCCCCGGCCGCAAGACCGTGCTGATCACTGGCGCCACCGGCTTCATCGGCAGCCGCCTAGCGGCGAGCCTCAGCGGGGCAGGGCACGACGTCATCGCGCTGATCCGCAACCCCGCGAAGGCCGAGATGCTGCCGCCGCCGGTCACGCTGATCACCAGCCTTGATCAGCTCGCCGCGGACACGCCAATCGACGCCATCGTCAATCTCGCCGGCGAGCCGATCGGCAACGGCCTCTGGACCGAGGCGAAGCGCGCGAAAATTCTCGGCTCCCGCATCGACATGACCGGCGAGGTCGTAAATCTGATCGCGCGGCTCGAGCGCAAGCCGGAGGTCCTCGTCAACGGCTCTGCGATCGGCTGGTACGGCCTATGGGCCGACCAGGTGCTGACGGAATCGGCGAAGTCACATGCCTGCTTCAGCCACGAGCTGTGCGCGGCGTGGGAAAAGGCGGCGCGGCCGGCCGAGGAGCTTGGCGTCCGCGTGGTCTGTTTGCGCATCGGCCTCGTGCTGGGCACCGAAGGCGGCTTCATCACGCGCATGTTGACGCCGTTCGAGTTCGGCCTCGGCGGTCCGCTCGGCACCGGGCGGCAGTGGATGTCCTGGATCGAGCGCGACGATCTGATCCGGCTGATTGCCTATGTGATGGCGACGCCCGATCTCACTGGGCCCGTCAACGCCACCGCGCCGATCCCGGTCACCAACGCAAAGTTCACCGAAGAGCTCGGCCGCCGTCTGCACCGGCCCGCGGTGTTTCGTATCCCCGGCGGGTTGTTGCGCCGGATCGGCGGCGGCTTTGCCGACGAACTCCTGCTCGGCGGTCAGCGCGTGCTGCCGAACAAGGCGCTGAGCCGCGGCTTTGTCTTTCGGCACGAAACGCTTCGCAGCGCGTTCGAGGCGATCCTGTGAGGTGATGTCATGGCTTGCGAGACCTGCGCCCGGACGACACGAGGCTGGCTTGGCGGATGCCTGACGGCGACGGCCGTTATTCGGCTGTTCTTTCTGTTCATCCTGGCGTTGGCTAGTGCCAATCGCGTCACCCCAATGTCCCCGTGGGATTTTGTCTTCGCGATCTTGATCGGCGTGCCACTGATCTTGTTCTTCGTTTGCGTGCTCAGTGGCATTCCGTCGATTGCGGCAATCTGGCTGAGCGAACGGTTTTGTATCCGATCGCTCGCATTCTTTGTTCCTGCGGGCGGCTTGATCGGAGCCGCGAGCCAGATGGCGCTCTACCGGTCTTTCGCTTCATTCGCCGAACTGGGTTGGCTGTTCGTGGTCGCCGGCTGCTTCGCCGGGTTGGGTTATTGGTATGTCGCAGGCAGATTTGCCGGCACGGAAAAGGGGTGACTTGCGAGCTAAGCCGCCACGCTCCGGAACGTCGCAGCGACCGCGCGCAGCGCTGTCAGCTTGGCGGGATCGCTGACCTTCGAATGCAGCATCACCTTCGAGCTGCCGAGCTTCGGCAGCTTGTGCGCAGGCCCGACGTCGATCAGCCCGGGAGGCGCGATCCGGCGCGCGAGCGGCGCAATCGCGAGGCCAGCTAGCGCGGCCGCGACCACCGCGGTGACGCCGCCGCCGACAAAGCGTTCGCGCCAGGCGAGGCCGGCCTTGTCCAGCGCGCGGATGGCGACGGCGCGGACGCCGCAGGGCGGGGCGAGGGTTGCGAGCGGCAGCGGCTCACCCTTCGGCAGGGTGAAGCGTCGAGCGGCGAACCAGCCGAACTCATCCTCGGTCAGCTTCTCGCCGCCGCGGCGGCTGCCTTCCTGGCGGACGATCACGGCGTCCAATTCGCCCGCGTCATAGGCGTCCTGCATCTCGCGCGAGAAGCCGATGGTGACGGCGAGGGTTAGGTCGGACGACATCGCATGCAGGCGTTCGAGCAGCGGCACCAGCTCGGGGCCCGCGGCGTGATCGGAGATACCAAGCGAGAGCGACTGCGCGGCCGGGGCGTCGCCCGACAGCGCACTGTCATGCGCCTCCATCAGTGCGCGGGCGCGATCGAGGAACGCGGCGCCGTCGGCGGTGAGCCGGACCGCCCGCGGCGAGCGCTCGACGAGGCGTTTTCCCAGCAGTGCCTCCAGCCGCTGAAGCTTGAGGCTGACGGCGGCCTGCGTCGTGCCGAGTGCTTCGGCGGCGCGCGTAAAACTCTGGAGGTCGGCGACCAGCAGGAAGGCCTTGATGGTGGCGATGTCGAGTGTGGCTGTCATTATGAATGGTTATCACTGGTATCAACAGAGATAAGATACTAAAATGACGGAGCAAGGTCTACCTTCTCATCAACGCCGCGCAAACGCCGCGCAGCATCTTGAGGAGAACCACCATGCCCCTGATCACTGTGTCCTACACCGCCTCTCGCCAGTCGCCGTCGCTGAAGGCCGATATCGCCAACGCCGTGTCGGAGCTCACCGCAAAGATCCTGCACAAGGATCCCAGGGTGACCGCCATCATCGTGAAATCGGTCGACGCAGGCGACTGGTTCGCCGGCGGCAAGTCGCTCGCCGAGCAGAAACTGGCCAGCTATTGGATCGACATCCATGTCAGCGAAGGCACCAACACCAAGGACGAGAAGGCGGCCTATCTCGCCGCAATGTTCAAGCGCATGGCCGAGATTTTGGGCCCGCTGCATCCCGAGACGTATCTGCATGTCGACGAGGTCAAGGGCGACGCCTACGGCTTTGGCGGCCTGACCCAGGAGCGGCGCTACATTGCCGGCAAGCTCGAAGTTGCGTTGCAGGCAGCTTGAGGTCGCAAGCCGCGGGTGAAGAAACTCGCCCGCGGCCTGAAGCCATCAGCTCGCCGCGCGGAACTGGACTTCGGCGTTGTTGATGAAGCACGTCTTGTCGAACAGCTTGAGGTCCAGCGGGTTCGGCAGCCTGATATCGTCGAGGTCTGGGCACGGCTTGACCGACGGATCATAGGATCGATCGATCTGGGAGATGAAGACGACGATCAGCCCCGCGTTGCGCGCGAAGGATTTCAGTGCGCGCACCTGAACAGCGAGATCAGGATTTTCCCGCCTCTGGTCGAGCAGTTGCAGATAGTCGATCACCACGACCGTGCCACGAGGCGCCGCGGCCATTTGCTTGACGACGTAGTCGGCGCTGATGGCGTCGGAGCAGTCGATCTCGAACATCTCAGCGAATTGCGCGGGGTCCACGCCAATCGCCCGCAAGCGGTCGAATACGTCTTTCTCGGTGTATTCGAGCGAGAAGAACGCAGCGCGATGGCCCGACTTCATGGCCTCCACCGCGAGTTCGAGGCTCATCAGCGTCTTGCCCTGACCGGGGCGCGCGCCCACCAGCACCAGATCACCCGGCCGGAATTGCGGGAACAGGCGATTGGCGGGCGTCAGAGCGGCGGCCTTTGCCGCGAGCATGCTCCAGGCGGAAAACCCTTCCGTCGCAGCGATGCGGTCAAGCGCGTCGTGGAGCGGAATGCCTTCCTCGCGCGACAGGCGCCTGGCTCGTCGCTTCAGATGATAGATCGGCGCAGAGAGTCTCATCGTCAAAACCTCCCATTGCGAGCAGAAAGCGCAATCCCTCCTTATGCCTGGCGCTCGAACAGTCGGTCCGATGATCATTCGCCCGGCATGAAGTCTGCTTTCCCGGCGGAGGGGGGAGGCGTGGGCGGCACCGGGATCGACCGTAGCCGATTCCGCGCCTGCGGAGAATGCGGGCGGTGTGTGTCCAACAGGAAACGCTAGACGGCCGCTTCCGCCACCAGCGCGCGGGTTGGCCCGAACAGCTCCTCGAACGCCTGGCGCAGCGCGACGTCGACATCGGCCATGGTCGCGAGCTTGCCGAGATCGACCAGCGAGGTGACGCCGTAGCGGGGATCGGCGACGCCGCAGGGCACGATGCCGGCGAAATGGGACAGCTCCGGCTCGACATTGATGGCGATGCCGTGGAACGAGACCCAGCGCTTCAGCCGCACGCCGATCGCCGCGATCTTGTCCTCGTGCTCGGGCCCCTTGTCGGGGCGCTTCACCCAGACGCCGACCCGGTCCTCGCACCGCTCGCCGCGGACATTGAAGGCGGCGAGCGTCCGCAGGATCAATTCCTCCAGGCTCGCGACATAGGCCCGGACGTCCGGCCGGCGCCGCTTGAGGTCGAGCATGATGTAGGCCACCCGCTGGCCGGGCCCGTGATAGGTGAGCTGCCCGCCGCGCCCGGTGGCAAAGGTCGGGAAGCGGGGATCGAGCAGGTCGGTTTCCTTGCCCGAGGTGCCGGAGGTGTAGAGCGGGGGGTGCTCGAGCAGCCAGACCAGCTCGGGCGCCTCGCCGGCGGCGATCTGGGCGACTCGCGCCTCCATGGCGGCCACGGCCTCCGGATAGGGCACCGGCGCGTCCGAGATTCGCCATTCCACGGGCTCGCCGGTGGAGGCGGAAAACGACGTCAAATCGAGGTCTTGGCGGGGGTTTTGAGGCGAATTAACCATTGGCTAACCATAACGTGGTGATCATCTGGGGAGCAAATGCCAAGTCCTTTGGCTTAAGTCCCAAGTTGCGGCGGTCCTGACAGTGCCCACTCTCGATAAAGTCACCGTGGATCTCATGGTCGTCCTCGGGACGACCACCATGCCGATCCATCAAGTATTACGTCTTTCCCGCGGCGCCATCATCGAACTGGACGCAACCGAGGCCGACGAGGTCAAGGTTCTCGCCAACAATCTGCCGGTCGCCTCGGGCGTCGTGCTGGTCGACCGCAACCGGATCGCGGTCGAGGTCAAGCAGATGCTGCCACGCACGACGGGGACGCGGTAGCGGCCCCGGGTACCCGGCGGGGCCGGGACACTCGATAGGGCCGATCCGGGCATGGGTCCGGATTTTTCCTGCCAAGCTTGTGGAATTCTGGGCCTTTGCAGGCTTGTACCCCTCTGATGGATTTGTTAGATCGGCGCCGTTGATCCGGCAGGCCTCAAGCCCTAAGCCGGCATCCCCAAAGCGCTCGTGGCGGAATTGGTAGACGCGCTGCCTTGAGGTGGCAGTGAGTAAAATCGTGGGGGTTCGAGTCCCTCCGAGCGCACCACAAACCCACCTTTCACGTTGAAATCATTAGACTTTTTTCCGAATGTTACCCGGGAAAGTTACCACTTCGTTCGCGCGCGACGTTCTCACGCTGTTAGTCTCCTGCCTGGGCACAAAATCATCAAGTGACTGGCCCCGATCGAACGTGACGATTTTCTCCATCCCGCTGATCCCGAGCCTTTCTCGATTCGCCTGAGCGATGTAGTGGGCGGGCATTTTGGGGTCGGTCCAGCCGAACATCGCCATCATCTGGCTCTCGGTGCAGTCGGCGTAGGCCGCGACTTCGGCTCTCGCCTTGCGGACGCCATGGCAGCTTTTCTTCGGCTCATTCACCCCGGCCAGGACCGCGAATTTTTTGAACTTGGCCGCCCATGCCTTCTTGTTCATCGGGAGAACCCGACCGCGGACGAGTTTGCCGGTGAATACCTCGGCGCCGACGATGTTTGCCGCGCGCGCTGCCCTCAGGCTCTCGGCGAACTCCGGATGGACGGGCACCGTTACGGTGGTATTGCCCCGGCTCTTGTCGGTGGCGATCTGCACTGCCATCTTCCGAACGATCTGCCGCAGGTGAGGTGGCCCAAAACGATGGGCATCTCCAAGCCGCAGGAATGTGTAGTGCAGGATGTCGAACATCAACCGGGCTTCGGTGCCCAGCGACCACCTCGCGCGGTAGCGGGCCATGTCGTCCTCGGTCCAGGGCAGAAAACCGCCAGTTTCGCGGCTCGCTTTTGCCTTGCCGGATTTCAGGCCGATGGTCGGATCGTCGTCTTCGTCGAGATGTCCCTCGTCGATCATCCAGCGGATCATGCCCCGAACCGCCGATAACAAGTTGCCCGCCTGCGACGGGGTACGCGCCTTCATCTCCGCCCTGATGACTTTGCGCGTCAGCACCGCAAACGGCTTCTCGCCATTCTCGGGCAGCAGCGACTCGATCAGTCCGGTACGCTGGAGTCGGGTCGATTCCGCAAGGCCCTCGTGACCGACACTGAGATCGCCGAGCCAGTGGTCACTTCGCTTGTAGCCGTTCCAGTACCAGCGCAGCGTACCGGGGCGTGCCGGCGTCTTCGGTGGAGCAGGGCGGTCCTCGTTGCGGCTTCTGCGCGTTGATGTAATCGCTCTCGTCGCCGTATAGCGCGATCTGGGCGGCAACCGCGGCATCCACCTCGTCGCCGAACTCAGTCGTGCCGTATGCAGCCTTGATCCGGATCTTCGGCAGCCGGTTGCGCAGTTGCACGTAGTACCTGACTTGACCACGTTGGCTTACGTCGACGTGCAGGTAGCGACGTTCCGGCTGGTCCGGCTTCGCCATGCCTTTGACGCGACGCATGCGCAGAACTCCCCCCAGTGCCGCAACGCCTGCCTCGTAGGCAGCGTCGAACGCTGGCGTTCCGTATTCCTCGGCGATCCCGATCCTTCGGCCCTTACTGCTGACTTTCACGTACCAGCGCAGTGAGCCGGACTCGGAATAGTTGAAATAGAGATACATCCGACGATCCCCGGCTGCGCGGGGGTCGCGTCGTTCCTTCCCAAGCATTGGCGTCTCCGTGGACCAATGCCTGGAGTCTAGCGATGCGGTGACTCCGCATCAATTGCATAAGGTGCGTTTCACCCGCTTTCGGTGCGCTTCAGGTGAAGCCGTAATGCTTCAGAAGGTGTCCATACCGGGTCAGTATCATCCACCGGTTGGGGACCTGAGGCACTCGTTGTTAGCGAGATCCGAATAGTGCCTTCTGCATCAACTATGACCGCGCTCGCGCCAGCTTCTTTAGCGGCGCGGATCGCGCGAGCAATATCTGCCTGTGTGACTTTGGCTGGTCGCCGCGGCATGACCATCTCCCGACTGCAATGTTAGCCGGCTTCTCGCCGTCCAGGATGGGTGACTGCGAAATCAAAAGTGGAGGAGGGAGCGTGCCGCGCGGCCTCATTTAACTGCGTCTATGACGTTCACTCTAGTGAAGCCAAAGAAAGTCTGGAGAACGATGGGCTAGCGGAAGAAGAAAAAGCTCTTTCGTGGGGCAATAAAGTCGAAAGCAAGGAAAGAGATCATTTTCTCTTGACCCATTCCTTGTGAGGGCACCGCGCAACCGTTTCACTGATGCAATAAGGGACTTGTAACGAGTCGCCGCGCGAAGATCGCGCCGAGCTGTAATGCCTTAATGTCGGTAGCCGCAACACGATCCGTTTTGAGAAGATCGTGCCGATCTGTGGTGAGGAACAGGCCCATCTTCAGCATTACCCGTCAATCGGACAGCCTCGGGCTTGTCATAGTTCGGGCGACGGCGCTCCTTGGAACGACTAGAACGAGACAGCTCGTCGCTCGCTTATCAGCGTCAGCAAAATCGGACACAGACCCTCCGACCTGCGTAAACGATCTGGTCGGCGTCAGCCGAGATGCGTAACTCTTCGCTGAACGGCGCTGTCAGGCGAAATGTCGAGAAGATCATGTTCAAGCCGGCTCAGTCCGGCGCGCATGCCATCGGCCCAGCCATATAGGAATTCGACTTAGCGAAGGACGCCCGCCGCATCGAGCGTGCGCGCGTCGTTCGCCGCGTGAATTAGACCGCCATATCTGTCGGCGATCGGCTGGAACGCCGCTGGCAACCGATCATTGATAACGAGATGATGGCAGTCGTCGAGGTGGCCGCCTCGAACTGTCGCATTGCGCCCAAACTTGGTGATGTCGGCCACCAGTACGACCGTTCGCGCGTTGGCCGCTATGGATTGCCGAGCTTTGACTTCATCGACATGGAAATCGAGCAGCGTCCCGTCCTGATCAACTCCGCCGACGCCGAATATCCCGAAATCGGCGCGAAAGCCCGAAAAGAAACGTGCGGCGGCTTCGCCGACGATATCGCGGTCGAGGGAGCGGAGCGTACCGCCCGCGATCGTGATTTCGACGTCTGGATTGTGTGCGAACGCCGCGGCGACGTTCAGGCTATTGGTGATCACTCTGAGATCGCCGCGGCGGGAGAGTGCCTGCGCGACATATTCGGGCGTCGTGCCGAGCCCGATCATCAGCGACGCGCCATCGGGAATAAGTTTCGCGGTCGCTTGCGCGATGCGCTGTTTGGCGTCGGCGTTCAATCCCTGCCTGCTGCCATAGGCGAGGTTCTGATTCTGGACGGGGAGGCTGACGCCGCCGTGGATCCGCCGGAGCAGCCCCTGGTCGCAGAGCGCATTTACGACGCGGCGAATGGTTTGCTGCGTCACGTCGAACCGCGTCGCAAGATGCTCGATCGAGGCGAAACCTTCGCCTCGCACAATCTCGAGAATGTGGGCCTGGCGTTCGGTGGTGGTGCTGAGCATGGGCTCTCCGTGCCCACCGAAAGTATCATTCGAACATGCTTGGCGCAAATTTCTATTTCATATGCTGTCATACTATGTTCATATGAACAAAATAATCGCTACGCCGATGAATGTTGCGTGGTCATGGGGAGAGACACGGATGGATCGGTCTGCGTGTCGTGACCGACCTTGCGCTGCTCCGCGCGAGCAGGACGCAACGCGTTTGCGCGGCGACATTTTGCACAGATCACCGCAATCGAGAGCGAATCGGCCATGTCGGCGATCACGCTGAGCCACGTCTCCAAGTTCTGGGGTGCGATGCGCGCTGTCGATGACGTCAGTCTGACGGCGGACGAGGGCTCGCTGCTGGTGCTGCTCGGGCCTTCCGGATGCGGCAAGTCCACTACGCTTCGCTTGATTGCGGGGCTCGAAGAAGCCGATGCGGGCACGATCACCATTGGCGGCGTCGACGTCACGCATCTCACCCCTGCGCAGCGGAAGATCTCCATGGTCTTCCAGTCCTATGCGCTGTTTCCGCATTTGAGCGTGGCCGAGAATATCGTGTTCGGCCTGCGCGTGCGGCGCGTATCGCGCGCCGAGCGGGACGAACGGCTCAAGCGTGTGGCCGACATCGTCGGGCTAAGCCATCTGCTTGAGCGCAAGCCTTCGCAATTGTCCGGCGGCCAGCGCCAGCGCGTGGCGCTAGGACGGGCGATCATCGCGGAAGCGCGGGTCTGTCTCATGGACGAACCGCTCTCGAATCTGGACGCCAAGCTGCGCCACGAGATGCGAACCGAGATCCGCGCGCTGCAGCAGCGCCTTGGCATGACCATGGTTTACGTGACCCATGACCAGACGGAAGCCATGACGATGGCCGACCGGGTCGTGCTGATACGCGACGGTCGCATCGAGCAGAATGGTTCGCCGGAGGAGCTCTACAACCGCCCCGCAACGGCGTTCACGGCGCGTTTCATCGGCACGCCGCCGATGAATCTCGTGCGGCAGGGCGATCGGCTCATCGGCATCCGGCCGGAGCACATCCGCATCGTCGCAGGCGGCGATCATGTCGTGCGCGTCAAGGCCGTCGAGCATCTCGGCGCGGACAGCATCGTACTGTGCGAGATTGATGGGCAGCCCATCTCGGTGCGGCTTGATGGTTTCAGCAAGGTTC
Source organism: Bradyrhizobium sp. MOS001 (assembly GCF_004634465.1). NCBI lineage: Bacteria > Pseudomonadati > Pseudomonadota > Alphaproteobacteria > Hyphomicrobiales > Nitrobacteraceae > Bradyrhizobium > Bradyrhizobium sp. MOS001. The sequence continues at coordinate 50,195 of NZ_SPVJ01000010.1, read as the reverse complement.
AACCGGGCGAAAACGTCGGGATCGCGTGGGACGCGGGGCACGAACACCGGTTCGATTCCACCACGGAAGTCCGGCTGGAACACATTGTCAAAGAGGGGCGGCTGGCAGCCTCCGACCGTTGAGAGCGGTGGCTTTAGAACGGCCAAGACAGATAACGAAGGAGACCAAGATGTTTGCTCGACGCACGATGTTAATGGCAGCCGCGTTCGCTGCATTCTCCATGGGCGCCGTCAGCCCGGCGGCCGCGGTGGATCTGACGATGTACTATCCGGTTGCGGTCGGTGGGCCCGTCACCAAGATCGTCGACGACATGGTCTCGCGCTTCGAGAAGGACAATCCGGATATCAAGGTGACGGCGGTCTATGCCGGCAACTATACGGATACGATGACCAAGGCGATGACGGCGATGAAGGGCGGCCAGCCGCCGCAACTGTCGGTGTTGCTGTCCACCGACGTGTTCACGCTGATGGACGAGAACGCGATCGTGCCGCTCGACGGTCTCGTCAGTGACAAGGCCTGGTTCAAGGAATTCTATCCGGCCTTCATGGCCAACGGCCAGATCGACGGCAAGACCTGGAGCATCCCGTTTCAGCGCTCGACCATCGTGCTGTACTGGAACAAGGACGCCTTCAAGGAGGCCGGCCTTGATCCGGAGAAGGCACCGGCATCCTGGGACGAAATGGTCGAGATGTCGAAGAAGCTGATCAAGAAGGACAGCTCAGGAAACACCACGCGCTGGGGCGTCGAGATTCCCTCGACCGGCTACGGCTACTGGATGCTGCAGGCGCTGGCCATCGAGAATGGCCAGAAGATGATGAACGAGCCCGGCAACGAGGTCTACCTGACTGCGCCGAAGACTGTCGCCGCGCTTGATTACTGGGTCGACCTGTCGCGCAAGCACAATGTCATGCCGACGGGCAGCGTCGACTGGGCCACGCTGCGCACGGACTTTCTCGAAGGCAAGACGGCGATGATGTGGCATACCACCGGCAATCTGACTGCCGTCAAGGATGCCGCAAAATTCCCGTTTGGTGTGGCCATGCTTCCGGCCAAAGAGCAGCGCGGATCGCCGACCGGCGGCGGCAGCTTCTACATTTTCAAGAGCGCCTCGCCCGAGCAGCAGAAGGCGGCCGTCAAGTTCATCGAGTGGATGACTGCGCCCGACCGCGCGGCGGAATGGAGCATGAAGACCGGCTATGTCGCCGTGTCGCCTGCCGCCTACAAGACCAGTGCGATGCAGGACTATGCCAAGGGCTTCCCCCAGGCGACCGTCGCGCGCGATCAGCTCGAGCATGCGGTGCCCGAGCTCTCCGTCCACGAGAACGGCCGCATCTACAAATTCGTCAATGATGCCGTGCAGGCGGCGGTCACCGGCACGCAGAAGCCGCAGGAGGCGCTGGCCGCCGCCCAGCAGCAGGCCGATCGCGTCTTGCGAACCTACAAGTAAGGACAATGGTGGGATGGTGGTTCGCCGCCATCCCACCGCCTGGCGAATGACCGACACCGCCGTATCATCGCCGATTGCACCACGCCGCGCTGGATCGCAGGCGTGGTGGAATGCCGTAAACGCGTGGCTTTTGTTGTTGCCAGCGGCGGTGTTGCTGGTGGCGTTCACCCATTACCCGATCCTGGCGACGATCCGAAATTCGCTGTTCATCACGCGCCGCAACGGCACCGAGGTCTTTGTCGGCCTCGACAGCTATCAGGCCATGGCAGCCGACCCGATCTTCTGGAAGGCGCTGGTCAACAATTTCTGGTTCGCGCTCGGCACCATTCCCGCGTCAATCGCTCTGGCCTTGCTAATGGCGATCTGGGTCAATCGGAACATGCGCGGCCGCGGTTTCCTGCGTTTGGCCTATTTCACCCCGACGGTGCTGCCGATGATCGCCGTCGCCAACATCTGGCTGTTCTTCTACACCCCGGATTACGGCCTGCTCGATCAGTTGCGCGGCCTTTTCGGTCTCGGTGGTTGGAACTGGCTTGGCGATCCCTCGACGGTCATGAGCTGCCTGATCGTGATGGTGATCTGGAAGGAGGCCGGATTCTTCATGATCTTCTACCTCGCAGCCCTTCAGCAACTTTCACCAGACCTCGAGGAAGCTGCTTCCATCGAAGGTGCGGGCCGCTGGTACACCTTCCGCCGGATCACGTTTCCCTTGCTGATGCCGACCACGTTGTTCGTGGCGATTAACGCGGTGATCAACTCGTTCAAACTGGTGGATCAGCTCGTCATCATGACCAAGGGTGGTCCGAATAACGCCAGCACGCTGCTGCTGTACTACATCTATGAAGTCGCATTCACGTTCCAGGATTCGTCCTACGCTGCGACGCTGACGGTGGTGCTCCTGGTGCTGCTGAGTGCCGTTGCACTGGTCAAGTTCGGTTATCTCGATCGCAGGATCCACTACCAATGAGAGGCCGGACACATCCCGTCGAGGCCGTCGCTGCCTGGGTCCTGGCTCTAATCTGGCTCGCGCCATTGGCCTATGCCTTCTGGAGCGCGCTGCATCCGGCCGCCTATGCGACGTCGTTCAGCCTCTCCGCGCCATGGACGCTGGAGAATTTTGCGCGCGCCTGGAAGCAGGCACCATTCGCCCGCTATTACCTCAACACGATTGTCCTTGTTACCCTGGTCCTGATCGGGCAGCTCATTCTCTCGACGCTCGCGGCCTATGCCTTTGCGCGCTTCAAGTTCAGGGGCAGCGGCATCGCATTCGCGCTCGTTCTGCTCCAGCTGATGATCATGCCCGACGTGCTGATCGTCGAGAATTATCGCGCGATTGCCAAGCTTGGTCTGCTGGACACAATTCCCGCGATTGCGCTGCCTTATCTCGCCAGCGCCTTTGGCATTTTCCTGCTGCGGCAGACCTTCAAAAGCGTCCCTCAGGAGCTGGTCGAGGCCGCCCGGGTCGAGGGCGCGGGGCCGCTGGGAATCCTGTGGCGGGTCTACGTGCCACTGGCACGTCCGACCTACTTAGCGTTCGGTCTCGTCTCGGTCAGCTACCACTGGAACAATTTTCTGTGGCCGCTGATCGTGACGAACTCGGTCGAGGCGCGGCCGCTTACCGTCGGCCTCGCGGTATTCGGCGCGCCGGAGACCGGCGTGGACTGGTCGGTCATCACCGCGGCAACGGTGATGACCATGGCGCCGCTGCTGATCGCGTTTCTGCTTTTCCAGCGGCAGTTCGTTCAATCCTTCATGCGTGCAGGCATTCGTTGATGCGCCTTCTTACCTGGAACATTCAATGCGGCAAGGGCTGCGACGGCGTGACCGATCTGGCGAGGATCGTCGCGATTGCCAGGGAAACGATGGATGCCGACGTCTTCTGTTTCCAGGAGGTAAGCTCGAATTTCGCCAAGTATGACGGGGGAGGTGATCAGAGCGCGGAGCTCGCCGCGCTGCTGCCGGGCCACCTGCCGATATTCCGGCCCGCGATCGAAACCGTCGATCAGGCCGGGCAGTTGCATCGCTTCGGCAACATGACCCTGTCGCGCCTGCCAGTCGTGCAGATCAACAACCACATCCTGCCGTGGCCGGGCGCGGGGAGCGTGCGCAGTATGCGGCGCCACGCGCTGGAGGTGACGGTTCAGGCCTCCTTCCGCGCTCTACGTATCGTCAACACGCATCTCGAATATCATTCGGTCGCGCAGCGCGAGGCGCAGATCACGCGTCTGCTCGACTTGCAGGAGGACGCGTCGACCGGTCCGAAGGCGCCCACCAGACAGCCCGACGAGCCCTATGAAAGCCAGACGGTTGCGGCATCGAGCCTGATGTGCGGCGATTTCAATTTTGACGTCACCGATCCGCAGCACGCGATGATTGACCGGTCCATCCGGCCCGGCCTCAACTATCGCGATGCCTGGACAGCTGGTCGGCCCGGCGTGCCGCGATCTCCAACCTGCGGGCTGTATGATCACGCGCAATGGACAGATGGCCCCGATTGCCGCGACTTCATCTTCGTGACGGAAGATCTGGTTGATCGAATCAGGCACGTGGACGTCAATGGCCAGACCGATGCGTCCGATCATCAACCGGTTCTGATCGAGTTGGCTGACTGAAATGACAAAGTCTTCAAAACTGGTTGCGGCGAAGAAAGGGCGGATCCTGCTCGTCAGGCGACGGCGTGACAAGCTCTGGATGTTTCCGGGCGGCCGTAAGCAAGACGGGGAAAGTGAAAGGAAGTGCCTTCACCGTGAAATCCGCGAAGAGTTGCCCAAGCTCAAACTTGGCGAGCTCAAGCTGTGGAAGGAGGTGAAAGGCAAGAACCGGGAGACCGGTCGAAGGATGAGCGACGCCATCTTCGTCGCAAAGAAAGCCTCAGGTCCATTGAAGATCGGTGACAAGAAAGAGATCGACAAGGTTGCCTGGCGAAAGCCGCGCGGGATCCGACTTACGGCGACCTCGCGCTACATTCGGGACAAGCTGTTCCCAAAATAAATCATTTGTGGTGCGACAGAATAGCTTGTCGGCGGCCATAGCCTGGCCGCCTTCGGCTGAAGGCGCGCGCCTAACCCGCGGATGGCGCGTGTGCGGTGAAACAAATCTGCCCCCTTTCATCGCGCCGGGACATATGTCATTGTATAAATACAAATGCTCAATGGGCGTCGAGGCCGGCCAGCTGACCGAGCTTTGACAGGGAGGACCAACCATGAAACGCGCTATTTTCATCGCCGTTTTGTTTACGGTTTTGGCGTTGGCCCCCTCGGCGAAAGCTGCGCGGATAGAGGTGCAGTGGTGGCACGCGATGAGTGGTGTACTGGGTGATCGGCTCAACGAGCTCGTTGAGAGGTTTAACAAGTCGCAGGACAAGTACACGGTCGTCGCGGTCGCCAAGGGCAATTACGATGAGGTAACCAATGGCGTCATCGCCGCCTACCGCGCCAAGCGGCCGCCGGAAATGGTTCAGATCGCCGAGCGTGGCTACCTTACCATGTTGTTGTCGGAGGCGGTCGTACCAGTGCAGGACCTCCTGGAGAAGCAGGGCTACAAGATCGATTCCGCCGACTTCATCAAACCGGTGGCGAGCTTCTGGAGCTACAAGGGGCGGATGTCGGCCCTGCCGTTCAACTCATCCACGCCGATATTCTGGTACAATAAGGATCATTTCCAGAAGGCGGGTTTCGACAAGCCGGCTGGCACCTGGCAGGAGCTGGAAAAGCAGCTCTACGCCATCAAGGCTAAGGGCATCAGCGAGTGCGGCACCGTACTGCCCGGCGATTTTTACTGGAGCCTCTTGGAGAACTACAGCGCCATCAACAATCAGCCGTACGGCACGCTTGCCAACGGCTTTGACGGGCTTGGCACGGAGTTCGTCTACAACAAAACCAAAGTGGTCTCCCAAGTCGCGCGCCTGAAGAAATGGCTCGACGACGGCATCATGCAAATTGCGGGGCAGGGCTTCAGCCCCGAGCAATTGTTCACATCCGGCCGGTGTTCGACATTCGTCAACTCGACCGCGTCGCACGGCAATATCGAGCGTAACGCTACCATCAACTGGAGCGCTACGTTCCTGCCGCATGAGAGCGACATCAATCCGCCGCTCAACAGCACCATCGGCGGCGGCGCGATCTGGGTGATGAAGGGCCATACGCTGGAGCGTTACGAGGCAGTGGCGGCCTTCCTCAATTTCATTGCCCAGCCGGAGACACAGGTGTGGTGGCATGGCGCGACCGGCTACGTTCCCGCGACCAATCGCGCCTACGAGTTGGCGCGCGAGCGAGGCTATTACAAGGACCATCCGACTCGAGAGATTGCCGTGCTACAATTATCGCGCGGTACACCCAACGAGAACTCACGCGGCTTCCGTTTCGGCAATTTCGTGCAGACCATGCTAGCGCAGCAAAAGGAGGTGGAGGCGGTCTTTGCGGGCCAGAAGCAACCACAGCAGGCGATGGACGACGCGGTCAAGCGCGGCAATGAGATCCTCCGTCAGTTCGAGAAGCTCAATGCGGGGAAAAATCTCGAGTGACTTCTGGCGGCGTACGTTCATCAACGACATGGCATGACGTGGCTGGGCAGGCACGATCGCGTTCCGCGGGGGCCGCCGAGCCGACGTTGCGCGGCTCCGACCCGGCATCCGCGCGCCGCAAGAAAGCGCGGCGCGCGCACGAGCCCGGGTTAAAGCGGGCGAATTTTGGCGAGGGGCCGGGCCTTCCAACCTTGCTGCTGCTGCCGCAATTCTTGATCCTGCTGTTCTTCTTCTTCATCCCGTCACTGCGGGCGCTGACGCAATCGGTTCTGCTCGCTGATCCCTTTGGTACAACAGTCCAGTTCGTTTGGTTTGATAATTTCAAGGCGTTGTTCGCCAGCGACGACTACCGCCAGTCGATGTGGGTGACATTTCAGTTCACCGTCGGGCAGAACTTGCTAACGCTGCTGGTGGCACTGGTGCTCGCCTTTGCCACCGACCGCATCATTCGCGGCCGCCCGATCTATCGCACTATTATTCTTTTGCCCTATGCGATTGCACCTGCAATCGCCGGCATTCTCTGGGCCTTTCTGTTCAATCCGGCGGTCGGCCCACTCGCTCAGATCCTGCATGCGCTTGGGATCGCCTGGGACCCGAACCTCAATCCAAACCATGCGCTGATTCTGGTGACGCTCGCCGCCTCCTGGAAGCATATCTGCTACGATTACATTTTCCTGGTTGTGGGGTTGCTCGCTGTACCGGTATCGCTGATGGAGGCCGCGGCGGTCGACGGCGCCGGACCGATCCGGCGCTTTGTCTCGATCGGTTTGCCGATGCTCGGACCGACCGTGTTCTTTCTCGCCGTGATGAACTTCATTTACGGCTTCTTCGAAACCTTCGCCATCATCGATGCCGTCACCAAAGGTGGACCGGCGGGCGCCACCAATATCCTCGTCTACAAGGTCTTTGTCGACGGCTTCGTCAATCTTGACCTCGGTTCCTCTGCGGCGCAGTCGGTGCTGTTGATGAGCTTTGCGCTGCTTTGCACGCTGCTGCAGTTTCGCTATTTCGACCGCAAGGTCAATTACGGGGTCTGAGATGGTCGAGCGTGCACCTGTCCTCAACTTCGTCTGCCACGCGATACTCATCGCTGGCGCGTTGATGGTGTGCGTGCCACTCTATTTCGCCTTTGTTGCGGGTTCGCTCTCGATCAGTGAAGTACAAAAGGTGCCGCTGCCCTGGCTGCCGGGCGATCAGTTCCTCGCAAATCTGCAGGTGGCTTGGGCGAAAGCGAATTTCAGCCGCACTTTCGTCAATTCGGTGGTGGTGGCGCTCGGCATCACCGCCGGCAAAATCGCGGTGTCCTTGCTTTCGGCTTTCGCCATCACCTATTTCCGCTTCCGCTTCCGGATGTTGGCGTTCTGGCTGATCTTCGTCTCGCTGATGTTGCCAATCGAGGTGCGGATCGTGCCGACCTTTGAGGCGGTGGCCAACGCGGCGCTGCCGCTGCAATGGCTCGCTGATACCTTGCATCTTTCCGATCTCTGGCGCTGGATCAGCGGCCACGACATCACGATCGCGCTCGAATGGAATATGGTCAACACCTATCCAGGCCTGATCTTGCCGCTGATTGCCTCGGCGACCGCAACGTTTCTGTTTCGCCAGTTCTTCCTGACCGTGCCCGACGAGCTCTGCGAGGCCGCGACGCTCGACGGTGCCTCGCCGTTGCGCTTCTTCTGGAGCATCCTGCTGCCGCTCTCGGTTCCGAACATGGTGGCGCTCGCGATCATTCTGTTCCTGTTCGGCTGGAATCAATATCTTTGGCCGCTCCTGTTCACGACCGACAAGGACATGGCGACCGCGGTCATTGCCCTGAAGAACCTGATCCCGCACTCCGACAGCGAGCCGGCCTGGAACGTCGCCATGAGCGGCGCGCTCCTGACCATGCTGCCGCCGACACTGGTAATCCTGCTATTGCAGCGCTGGTTCCTCAAAGGCCTCGTCGATAGCAGCAAGTGAGGAGATAAAATGGTCTTCATCGCCGGACATCGGGGCGGACGCGATCTGTGGCCCGAGAACAGCCTGCTCGGCTTCCGCAAGCTGTGCGACGTTGACGTCGACGCGGTCGAGTTCGACGTCCACCAGAGCTCGGACGGTGGCATCGTTGTGATCCACGATCCCGTGCTCGACCGCACCACGCATGATTCCGGTCCGGTCGGCGAGCGCAGCCTGAACCGGCTGACCTCGACGCGGCTACGCGACGCCGGTGACGAGTGCATCCCGACGCTGTCTTCCGTGCTCGATATCTATGCTTCGACCTCGCTCGAACTGCATATCGAGATCAAGACCGACGCGTTGGGTAACGCCTACCGCGGACTCGAGGCTAAGATTATCGAGGAGATCCGGCGGCGCGATCTTGAGCGACGGACGGTCATCACCTGCTTCGTCCCCGAGGTGGTCGAGACAGTGCGACGGCTGTCGCCGGACGCGCGCGTGCTGGTGTCGCTCGACCGCCGCTCGGCGGAGATCATGGGCGGGATTAGGCCGGCGCTGGAGCGGCTTGCGAAAATCCGCGATTGCATCGTGGCGATTGAGAAGGCGCTGCTGACGCCGGCATTGCCGCTGGCGCTGGACATCCTAGGTACGGCCAGGCTCGGTGCGTGGGTCACCAATACGCCGGAGGATATCGGCTACTGGCTGGCGCAGCCCGTGCGGCAGATCACGACCGACCGGCCGGATCTCGCCGTCGATATCAGGCGCAAGCGCGTGGCAGTTCCCGCCGCGTCATGACGGGAATTCCGCGCCGGCATTTTCTCGTTGGATCGCTGGCGGGCGTCGCGTTTGCGGCTCCCTTCGGGATCGTGCGTGGCGCACCTGTCACCTTCAGTTCCGATCCCTATACGCTCGGAGTCGCCTCCGGCTGCCCGCGCGAGGACCGTGTCATGCTGTGGACGCGACTGGCGCCGCACCCCCTCGAAGAGGGTGGCATGCCCGATACCTCGGTCGAGGTCGAATGGCAGGTGGCCGAGGACGAGAAGTTCTCACGCATCGTTGCGCGTGGCGCCGAGCGCGCGATGTCAGAACTCGCGCATTCCGTCCATGCCGAGGTGAGGGGACTGCAGCCCGATCGGGTCTACTGGTATCGGTTCCGCGCCGGCACGGCGGTCAGCCCAGTAGGGCGCACTCGTACGGCGCCTGCCGGGCACAAGGCGCGCCTCCGTTTCGCCTTCGCCTCCTGCCAGCAATACGAGCAGGGTTTTTTCAGCGCGTATCGTGACATGGCCACGCGCGATCTCGATCTGGTCGTGCACCTAGGTGATTATATCTACGAACGATCCTGGGGGGCACGGCATGTGCGCGAGCACGACGTCGGAATTCCGAGGACGCTAGCCGAGTACCGTAATCGTTATGCGCTTTACAAGGGCGATGCCGATCTGCAGGCGGCTCACGCGGCCTTTCCGTTTCTGTCGATCTGGGATGATCACGAGGTCACCGACGATTACGCGAATGACCGGTCCTACACGGTGCGCGAGGCCGTCCGGTTCCTGAGGACCCGTGCTGCTGCGTACCAGGCCTATTACGAGCACATGCCACTGCCGGCCTCGGCGCGGCCGCGCGGACCGGATGCGACGATCTACGCGCATTACCGGTTCGGCGACGTAATGGACGTGTTGTTGCTCGACGACCGGCAGTACCGGTCGGCCCCTGCCTGTGTAAACGGCGGACGGCCGACCTGGACCCCACCTTGTTCGGAGCGGGTCGAAGAAGCGCGCACCATGCTGGGGCAGGCTCAGGAAAGATGGTTCGATAGTCGCCTTTCTGATTGCCGTGCGTGCTGGACCGTCGTCGCGCAGCAGACCTTGATGGCTGAGGACCGGCGCCGCGCTGACGACGGTGACCGCTACTGGATGGATGGCTGGGACGGTTATCCCAGCGCCCGCCGGCGGCTGGTCGATGCGCTCGTCGCGCACAAGACGCGCAACCCGATCGTGATCGGCGGTGATCGACATGCCTTTTTCGCCGGCAGCATGAAGCGCGATTTCACCCGCCCCGAGGAGCCGACGGTCGCGACCGAATTCGTCGGTACGTCCATCACCTCGGAAGGGCCGGGCGAGACAACGACACACAAGGCGCTCGCGGATAATCCAAGTCTTGCTTTTGCGCGCGGCGACAAGCGCGGCTATGCCACGGTCGAAATCGACGAGAAGACCTGCACGGTGGGTTTCGAGGCAGTCGACGACGTCAAGGATATCAAGAGCGGCGTGCGGCGACTCGCGACCTTTGTGGTCGAGGACGGAACGCGAGGAGCAAAGGCAATCTGAAATGGCTGTCGAATCCGAATTGATGGCATTGATGCACGGTGCCGAGCCAGTTGTAATCCGGGCGGCCGCGACGCTGGTCGAGATGCAGCACGGTCCACGCGCGACGACGCGCAAGGAACTGCGCGATATCGTCACCGACGCCGATCTAGCGGCAGAAAAGATCGTGATTGACGGGCTCCGGGCGCTGACGCCCCGCTCGGCAATCCTGTCGGAGGAGGCAGGCTTTAGCGGCAACGCAAAGGCGTCGCGCTGGATCATCGATCCCCTCGACGGTACCATAAACTACGCAGCCGGCTTGCCGTGGTTTTCGGTCAGCGCGGCCTATCACGACGGTGGGGAGGCGCTGGTCGGGTTAGTCGAGTCGCCGCTGTCTGGTATTAGCGGCCGTTATGTGCGTGGTGCGCTTGCGACCATCAATGGCGAGCCAGCGGGAGTGTCGGAAACACGGTCGCTGTCCGATGCGGTCGTATCAGTCATCCTCACCTCGCATTTTCAGCCCGACGAAGTGCGGGCCGCCGCGGCCATCATCGAGCGGCTCGGTTCGGTCGTCCGGGGCGTCCGCATTGTTGTTTCCGGTGCGCTCGAAATGGCCTGGATCGCGGCCGGCCGGCTCGACGCATTCGTCTCGCTCAAGTCAGATCTCGTCTCGCATGCCGCGGCCATGCCGCTGCTGCGCGCGGCAAATGGGCGCGTGACGACGATCGCAGGTGTCGATTCTCAATTTGACGATTTGCAGAAGATTGCCACAAATGGTCACATTCACGATGAGCTTCTGACTTTGCTCCAGGAGATTGCGCTTTGAGTGACCAGACTGTTTTGCGGATTGCTTGGCTCTATTACATGGAGAATTTGACCCAGGCCGAGATCGGCGAGCGGCTCGGGCTGACGCGGGCGCGGGTCAATCGCATGCTGTCGGAGGCACGGCACTCCGGCATCGTCAGCATTAGGCTGAATTCAGAGTTTGCGAGCTGCACCGAACTGGAACATCAGTTGCGCGAACGGTGCGGGCTCGACGACGCGGTGGTGATTCCGAGCCCGGAAAACCCTGAACTCGTCGCGAGCTTGATTGGTATGGCGGCCGGGAGTTACCTATCGAAAGTTCTGGAGGATAAGCGTCCGCGCACGATCGGCATTGGCTGGGGCGCGACCCTGCGTGAAACGATCCGCCACGTCACGCCTGCGGAATACCCAGAGCTCTGGGTCGTCTCGATGATGGGGGGCCTCTCGCGAGGGCTCGAGCTCAATACGTTCGAAATCGCAGGCGAGCTGGCACGCCGACTGCACGCCAAATGCAGTTATCTGGCCGCTCCGATCTACGCAAGCAGCAAGCGCTCGCGCGACACGCTCATGGCACAGGACGTTTATGCGGAGGTTCTGGAGCGCGTCAGCAACCTCGAACTTGCGTTGCTCAGCTTGGGCGACCTCACGCCGCGCTCCCTTCTGGTGCGGCACGGCCTTCCGCCGGACGTAGGTATCGAGGATCTGCGTGCGGCCGGGGCGGTCGGCGACGTGCTGGGACAATATCTTGATCAATCGGGCCGGCAGATCAATCACGGCATCAATTCCCGCGCCATCGCTCTGCCGATCGAAAAGCTTGCGGAGACACCGACCGTGATGCTGATCGCGGGGGGCACCAACAAGGCGCCCGTCATCGCGGCTGCGTTGCAGGGAAAGATCGGCAAGGTGTTGGTCACCGACGAGAAGGCGGCTGCCGGAGCGCTCAAGCTGATCGGTAAGCAGAAATGAGTCTGTTTCTGGGACTCGACATCGGTACGTCAGCCGTAAAGGCGATAATCATCGATGCCGAGGACCGTGAGCAGGCGAGCGCAGTCGCTCCACTGTCGATCGATCATCCGCACCCGCTCTGGTCCGAGCAGCATCCCGACGCCTGGTGGGCGGCCTCGGCGGCCGTGCTCGACCGTCTCGCCGCTGATCATCCGAAGCTCATGTCCGGTGTGGCGGCGCTCGGACTGTCCGGCCAGATGCTCGGTGTTGCCCTGATCGATGCCGCTGGACGACCGATCCGGCCGGCACCGCTCTGGAACGATAGTCGGGCCGGCGCCGAATGCGCGGAGCTCGACGTAAAAGTGGCGGATTTTGCCGGCATTGCCGGTGCGCGGCCGATGCCGGGCTTTTCGGCCCCGAAAATCCTCTGGCTGTCGCGCCACGAGCCCGAAGCCTTGAAGCGTACGCGTTGCATTCTGCTGACGAAGGACTACGTGCGCCTGTGCCTGACGGGCGAGGCGATTTCCGATCGAGCGGATTCGTCGGCCACGCTGTTGATGGACACACAGGCCGGAACATGGTCCCCCCAGCTTGCGGAAGCCTGTGGCATCAGCACCGGTCTGCTGCCAGAACTCGTTGAGAGCGGGGAGGTCGGCGGCACCCTGCGGCCAGAGTTGGCACGGCGGTTTGGCCTGCGCAGTAATCTTCCGATTGCGGGCGGTGCAGGTGACAACATGGCCGGCGCAATCGGTGCCGGCGTGGTTCGGACCGGCGACGCATACATCAGCCTTGGGACGTCGGGGGTCTATTTCGTTGCCAACGACCGTTTCGTACCGGCACGCGGCCAGGGCATGCACACCCACAGGCATGCCGTGCCTGGCTTGTTCGGCCAACATGGTTGCGTCCTGAGCGCAGCGAGCGCGCTGAATTGGGTTGCCGGTATCCTCGGCGTCGTCTCGATCGAGCGGTTCCTCGCCGAGATTGAAGCCGCGGATCTGCCGCCGGCTGATATACCGGTGTTCTCGCCCTATCTTGGCGGCGAGCGGACACCGCATGACGATCCGCTCGCCACAGCAACCCTATCGAATCTGCGTGGCGCGGCGGGGCCGTTGCACATCGGTCGCGGCGTCATCGAGGGCGTCGCTTTCGCCATTGCCGACTGCCACGACGCGTTGATTGCGGCCGGCGCATCGATCGGAACGATCGCACTTGTCGGCGGTGGTGCGCGCAGCCGGTTTTGGGGGCAATTGATCGCGACCGTCATCGATCGCCCGCTGCTGCTGCCGCCATTAGCTCTGCTGGGTCCGGCGCTCGGTGCCGCGCGGCTGGCACGCCAGGCGAGCGGCGGTGGATTGAGCCACGAGGGCGACCGCCATGGAATGACCATGCTTGAGCCACGCGCCGGCTGGCGTCCCGGTTTGGAGGAACGACGCGCCATCTATCGGCAGCATTATGCCAAATTGCCAGTATGAACATTTGTAAATCAAGAGATACATATGTATAGTTCGGCCTCGCGAAGGGCGGTGGCGCCGAAAACATGCAGGAATCAAGGTTTTGAACATGCGCGCAGCGGTGCTCCACGAAGTTCGCGATATTCGCGTCACCGAAATTCCGACGCCAACGCCGGCCGCTGATGAGGTCATCGTGAAGGTTAAGGCCGTAGGCGTCTGCGGCAGCGATTTGCACTCGTACCTTGAAGGCGGCACAACGGGTCCGACCCGGATCAATCCGTTTGTGCTTGGTCACGAATTTTCCGGCACGCTAGTTCCGGAGAGTGCGAAACGGGCAGGCTTACCGGCGGATGCGCTGTTCGCCGTGGACCCTTCGATTTCCTGCGGTCGTTGCGAGTGGTGTCATCGCGGCCATACCAATCTCTGCCCTAATGTGCGGTTTCTGGGTTACGCCCCGAACAACGGGGCGATGGCCGAGTTCATCTGTGTGCCGACATCCGCGTTACACATCGTGCCTGACAGCATCGATCCCGCAGGTGCGGCCATTCTGGAAACGCTTGGCGTTGCGATCCACGCCATGGATCTCGCGCGCTCCCGATTAATGGAGACCGTCGCAGTGCTTGGCTGCGGCCCGGTCGGTTTGCTGCTGATACAATTGGCGCGCCTCGCTGGCGCCAGCAAGATCATCGCGATTGACCCGATAAAGGAACGGGCGGATATCGCTTGCGATCTTGGCGCCCACGTCAGCTGCGGCAGTCCTGAAGAAGCTATCGGCTTTACCGACGGCCGCGGCGCCGACCTCGTTATAGAGGCGACGGACTCCTCGCACGGCTTCGAGCATGCCGCGCGCAGTGCCCGCATCGGTGGTCGACTCGTCATCGTCGGAATCCCGGAGAATAATCAGTATGTGCTGAGCGGCGCAGAATCGCGCCGCAAGGGCCTGTCGATTAAATTTTCACGTCGCATGCCGGAGGTCTATCCGCGAGCGATCGCTCTGGCAGAGGGCGGTCACGTCAAACTCGCCCCCCTCGCAACGCATCGGTTTTCGCTGGACCAGACGCCGGCGGCGTTCGAGCAGCAGGCTGCGCGCCGCGACGGGATCATCAAGGCGATCATTTACCCCTAACCCTGTGCCCGCGAGTTCAATGAATGGCCAAAGCGCTCATTTTCGACTTCGATGGCGTTGTCGCTGACAGCGAGGTTCTGGCCAACACTGTGCTTGCCGAAATCGTAACCGAGCTTGGCGTGCCGACGACGGTTGAGGACTCTTACCGTGCCTATTTAGGTAAGCGCTTCAGCGAAATTCTCGCTGAGATCGACAGGACGGTCGGCAGACAGCTGCCTCTCTCATTCGGCGACCAGTATCAGGCCCGCACTCTGGATCGTTTCAGGCGATCACTGCTGCCGATTGCCGGCGTGCGCGAATTCATTGCAAGATTCGATCACGTGCCGCGATGTATCGCATCGTCCTCCTCGCCGGACAGGCTCGCTCTTTGCCTTGACGTTATGAATATGACGTCTCTTTTCCATGGGCGTGTATTCAGTGCGTCCAACGTCGAACGGGGCAAACCCTACCCCGACATCTTTCTCCACGCTTCAGCCAGCATCGGAATTCCTCCAAACGCGTGCATTGTTATTGAAGACAGCCCGAGCGGAGTGACTGCGGCAAGGGCAGCGGGATGTACGGTCGTTGGACTACTGGCTGCGGGACATATCCGCGAAGATCATGGCGCCTATCTTAAGAAGGCGGGGGCGCACTACTTGGCGCTGGACTATCTTGAAACTGAACAGATCGTTGCTGAACTGCTCGACTGACTGGCCTGCGCAAACATGTCCTCAACCGCTCTCAAGCGCTGATCGGTAGCGATCGGGACTTGCTCGCAGTCCCCGCAACGTCTTGGCATGGGTTCACAGCCTCATGTTTGCCGGACCAGCGAGAAGCAGCGCCTAAGGTTGGGCGCGTCCGCTGGTCGCGGGCCGGGCTCTTGTGGACGAGCCGCTTCGCGTCACGTCCATCGGCTTCGATCCCTTGCGCAAGCATATATAATGTGTCGCTCGCCGGAGGCACTCGCACGAAGGGCTGCCGCTTCGCGGCACCGCTATCACTGCCCGTCGCGCGGGTGCCTTGTTAAGTGGCTTTGGGGACAGTAAAGTGGTTCAACCCGACAAAGGGGTACGGGTTCATTCAACCTGACAACGGCGGCAAGGACGTCTTTGTTCACATCTCGGCAGTTGAGAAGGCTGGTTTCTCCTCGCTTGCGGAGGGAGCCAAGGTTAGCTTCGACGTCGTTTCAAATCGCGGAAAAGACTCGGCGGAAAATCTACGCATCGGGTGATGCGCCTAGCATCCGATCAAACAGGTTCGCGGCGTTTTCATCGGCCAAGTCCGAGGTTGACTGAGGGAGGGGCTCGCCGGGGCTGGCGAGAGGCGAGCCCTCAACCCCAAGGCCGCGAACTCTCCGGCAGCCTTGACGGAAGGCAGCATTCTGCGCCTGAACGTCGTAAATATGAGCGTTAAAGCGTTATCGGAATTTGGCGAGGCACCTCGCGCTTCGCCGCGGCTCATCGTCGCGGCGGATGAGTACGACACACCAAGACGAATAGCGGACTATGAGTTGATCACAGCAAGGACGCCGTCCACGAAAGCCTGGCATTCAGCGTGAGCCTTGAACGTGCCTTTGTATTTGCCGAACAGAAAGACGGTTCGTCCGTAGCCCGTCCCAAAAAAGTATTGGCCAATGTGCTTGCCGGTTTCGTCTTTGATCTCAATGCTGTCGATGCTTTGCGCTGCCTTGAGGTCGGTCGCGGGAAGCTTGATTTGCACAAAGTGTCTCCGGGGCATTTTGGCGAGATCGCCCCTGGCAGGTTAATACGCGGCTGCTTGGAAGGCGACTCCATCAGGAGGACGGAAGCATCCGGTCTAGCGGGTTCGACGCGTTTTCCACGTCCGGAAGGTCGGTAAGGGGATGCTAGCGCGACCATCAACTACCGCTGATGCCCCAGCCCGATTCCGAGGCTGAGCGCCTTCTGACGGAGGGCGCCAGCGGTGCGCTTCGTCATCTTGGCTATTTTGACGACAGGCGTTCGCGCCTTTGAGTGCGCCTTTGCGCCGGGCTCAGGATATTGCCACAGCGGTTCGCGGCGATAAGTCCAAGGATCCGGCAAAAAAGGTTGATGAGCAGGCAGATGCGTTCGATCGCGCAACGGAATCGATAGAGAAGCACATCGCGCGACTGCAGGCCGATGCTCAGGCTGAGGGCTTGGGTGCCGCAGCTCAAGCTCAGATGCGCGCAGAGGCAACGCCGGACCAATCACAACCAGACGTCAACGCGCGCGAGCCGATGAGACGTGCACGGCGCCATCTCTGGTTTGGCCAAAGTTACATAGTATGACGCTCTGCTCGTCGCGAGAGAGTGTCGCGTGACTTCCGAGTAAACTTACGATCTTTTGTGCAATCGATAATTCTTCGAGAAGATCGTTGCTGGAAGCTTTGGTTTTCGTCTTGAGTGATTTCAAGCTGCCTTTGTGAAGCTGTCCTCCGCACCGCGCGTAAACAGTTAGGATCTCCTGTTGGGTTAGATATTCGCCTTCGAAATCCGAAAAGTGGTGGCGCCCCGGGGCGATGCGCTGGCCCGTTACAGGTTGCGGAAAAAATCGAGGATGAATGCTTTCCATCCGTTTTATGATCTGGTCTGCCGCATAGGCCTTTTGCATCGTGTTGCTTTTAGTCTCCTCCAACTCTTCGTGAGCGACCAAACATGCCAGCGCGACGCACTCGCAGGACATACGAATTTGCAGGGTGCAGAATTCCTTCACGAAATGTGAATGAAGTGGAATTACACCATTCGCCGCGTCCTCAATTGCAAAAGTACGCAGCTTAATTTCACTCATAAATCCTGCGTATTGATCCAAGAGCCGTTTATTTGCCTGCTCTGTTTGCCTTTTCGAAGCTCGTGAAAAATTCAATTTAGACATAGTTCAGTTCTCACGGGGTAGCTCCGCGATGGCCCGGCGAAGCTTGATTTCGATGCACCGAGCGTAAACCAGTTCGCCGTTCCAGCCGGTGCTGTGAGAATGACCAGCTGTTCTGGCGCAAACTCTTCTTCACAGTGGTGGCAGCGAACGATCATGGGGGGCTCGGCGGCGTGGGGCGAGTGGGTGACGACGTTCTAGTCGGTAAGCACGTCACGACAGGGGGATAATCTGATTCCCACCGTCAATGCCGTAAGAATACTTCACAAGCTTGTGCCACGTTGGTTTTCCGGCAGCTCCACCACTTGGACAGGAAGCTTCACCGATGCATTGATATTTCTTGAACACATGAATGCAATCAGAGTCTCGAAGGTTGGCAATATGCTCGGTGACCTGAGACGTATAGGCGGAAACCGGCATTCGTGGTTGAGTAAATTGGGGATGGTACACGGCAATCGTTGGGGGGACGACCTCGTTGTTCGGCGTTAATGAGAAATCAAAAACCTCGACACGCTCGTCTGGCTTCGTGTGCTCGACGCAGTTGCGAGTCTTCCTAATTGATTTGCAGAAATTCGCCACGTCTGATGTCAGCCCAATGTATTGGCTGTCACCTTTGTGTTTTCGCGATACTTCCTCCGCAAGGCCTTCAAACCACCCCTTAAACTTGCTTCCGTAGAACATCGAAGCAATTGCAAAGAGTGCTTGGAGCGCGTGATCGGCGCGTTGAATGAACTCTTTGCAGCGTGGCTCAAGGTTAAGCTAGAAGCCGGCGGCAACGATGCCCCCAGCCTCCACCGCCGCCAGGCCCGTCATCCGCGGCCAATGAGGATGGCGGGCCGCCTCTATTACCTCCTAGGCCCGCCAGCAGATCGGCGGCCGGTCGTATCTGACAACCATCAAGCCTGCGCCGCCGAGGCCGCTCCAGCGTGAGTTGGGGCGGGCTACCGCCTTCCCTGGAAGCGCGCTAAGCGTGTACCGATGAGGGAGGTCACATGTCAGACAAGGCCCGCGAGTTTATCGATTTCTGGGTGGAGAACAGCATCCACGCTGTCGAACAGTACCAGAATGCGGGCGCATCGCAGGATGTGGCGGAACTCACGCGGCGTCTCATCGAGGCTGCCAAGGGGCAAGGCATTTCGGAGGCCGACTTGCAGGCTGCGATTGGCGACATCGCCGCCTATATCGAAGAACTTCTGAGGGCGGCAAACAGGGCTGAAAGCGAACGGCGTCAGCCTACGTAGGCTTCGTCAACCTATACACATCACCAGGCTGAAGGTTAAGCTCTTCGAACATTCGCTGCTGCTCTGCGGTGATCGGGACATCCAACACTTCCGCGGTCCAGCCTTCTGGAACGGCAGCGAGAACCAATGTCAGCGCCTGACTCGGTTTAGCAAGTGCGATCCAAATTTGCGTTGTTGTGTCATCCGCCGTCACTTGAACGACCAAAAACGACTCTGCCATTTCGTTCAATGCGGCAACTAGCGCCCTGGTTTCTAATCCGAGGCGACTCGATCTCGCTTTGCCGGTCCTCCTACCTGCATATTCTCCAGCGCGGTTGGCGGCTGCAGACCGGGAGAGGTCAACCATTCATTGATGTTCGCGGCAGTATCGGCCTGGCGGGCTCGTCTGAGGTAGAGCTCCCGCTGGGGGCCGGGCGGCAACTGTGCTGCGGCCTCGCAGCGCGCAGCCTCTTCGGCCAGTCGCTCTTCAAATGTCTTAGTATGTTTGGTTCGGTTACGACGCTTGATGGTCATGGCTCTACTCCCTTCCGGTGAAGGCGGGAGCGCTGACCGGGCGCTCTCGTCATCGACATGTTGGCCCATAATCGTCAGGTTGGCGCAGTGTTCCAGCCGCACACGGCCTCCCGCTTGGCGCTAGCCGGTAGCAATCCTGCGGTCGGGCGGGCGCTCTACTTCCCGCCGTTCATGGCGTGCGCCATAGGGGGGCTGGCCCGCCTCGCAAATGCCTTAGCTTGGCGGGCCTTCACCGACGCGCGCTCTCGCACCTCAGCTTTGGTGATCGCCTTCGTCAGCGCCTCCCAGGCAGCGCCATGGAAGGCTGTCTTGTCATCGCCATCGTATTCGAGCTGGCGAAGGGCGATGCGACAAGCAGCGAGCAGTTCGCGCTCCAGCGCCGTGAGATCAGCCATTGCGGCGCCCCCTCGCGCTGTGTGCATGGTGCGCGCATGAGGGAAAATTGCTTTTCGACGGAGCGAGAAAGATCGAAGCTAAGTCTCTGATCTTGTTGGTGAGCGCGCTGGGGCTCGAAGCCAGGACCCCGTGATTAAAAGTCACGTGTGCAAGCTGGCAGATTGAATCCGGCAAAGGAAAGATCGCCCAAAGGGCATCGCTGGCAACATGTAGGTGAGCAAGGCGCCTTCGAGGATCTCAAGGGCCGCGATCAAGACGTTCGTTGGACGGTAAAGGCACCTTTGCCCACGGAAATGCACCTAACCTCTCTGTCAGGCTCCGTAACCATTTGAAATCAAAGAAAGTTAATGCGCCCTCCGAGCGCACCAACCTCGAAAGCCGATCGATGGGAGGACCGGCTCAGGGAGCCCAGGTCTTCGCCGTTCGGCCGTCCCCGCCTGACGGTTCGAGTGTAGGGCTGGCGGCTCGGCGTGATCGCCGTTTGCAACAGGGCACGCGTACTGAACATCACGCAGGTTGCTCATCACCACGGCGACGACACCAGTAGCCAGACGCCGGCGGCCGCACACGCAATGCCGGCGGCGCGCGCGATCCATCGTCCGATCGGCGTGTGTTTCTCCAACAGGACGAGCAGGGCCAAAAGCGCAATCCAAAGCACGTTCATCACCCCGCCTACGAACAAAAGCGCCATCAAGACCCAGCAGCAGCCGACACAATAGCCTCCGTGCCGCAGCCCCAGCAGCAGGCAGCCTCGCAGGTCGTCGCGAAAGCCGCCGTGGCGCATCAGGAACAGAAATGGCGACTGGCATTTGGCGAGACAGACGTTTTTGAGCGGCGTCCATTGATAGACTCCCGCCGCGATCAGCACGATTGCACTGAGCAGATTGCTGGCGATCGTCATCCGGGAATCCAGCAGGACTGCCCGCTCGATCGCCCATTGGAGTAGGGTTGCTGCCAGCGAAAAGCCGCCCCAGGCGAGGAGATAACCGGCCGCAAACCAGCCGGTCGCAGCGAACGGTTTGCCCTGCGCTTTCCCTTGTCGACCCACGCGGGCGTACATGAGGATCATGGGTGCTGCCGAGGGTGCCATCATTCCGACCATCATCACCACCCACATCAGCAACACATACGCGAACTCGATCGCTCGCCATGGCTCGCTCGCCGGCAACATGATTCCGATTCCGGCCGGGATCATGCGGAACCCGGTCATGTCCATGCCGCCCATGTCCATGTCCTTGGCAAGCCAGAGCACATAGACCCATGCCAGCGCGACAATGATCCCGATCGCGCCGCCGACGATCCAGCGATCGCGCCGCAGCACGGTTTCCAGGGGGCCGTCGGTCATTTGCGATAAGTGTTGCCGGCCTTCTCGCAAGGCCGGGTCAGGAGTTGCATCACGCCTGGTTCGACCAGCGGATCGGCGCATAGAGGCCGTTCTTGCCGGAATTGTCCCAGCGCATGCCATGATCGCTGAACGTATTACCGGCGGCACCGACTGCCATGACCATCCTGTCGGGGCTGACTGGATGGCCGATGTTGGCCCACATTTCCCCGCTCGGATGCATGGTCGGCAACGGGTCGACGGACATGTGCAGAATATCAGGGATTTCCGCGGACCGCGTCTTGCCCTCGATTCGGAATGTGATCGGGACCTTGCGAACCCCCAGGTTCTTGCTGATCAGCGGTGTGAACGCGGCCATCGGACCACCGGCGGCGCCGGTGAAGATCGCGGCTAGAGCCTCGGTCTGCTCATCGTTGGCGCGCTGGTCGATATAGGCGGCCACCGACCAATCTCCGTCTGCCATGATCCCTGGCGCGTGGAGGATAACCAGGACATTGAGTCCATCGAGCTCGATGTTGCCATAGCGGCCGCTCTCGACGTGGAAGATCAGCGGTACGTTACAGAAGCCCTCGGTCGGTCGCGCGGTCAGCGGGGGAGCCGCCGACACGAGGCAGGGACACACGATGCTGCAATTGCAATTCTCGAAGTAGTCACCGGAAAGGTGCCATGGGACATCTGCCATCGCTATCTCCCGCTAGGCCGAACCCGTTAGATTACTTTCGAATGAGCTACGTGCAGTTGAAAGTTACGCTGCGTGGCGAAGTCCCGCAAGCTGAAGTCCCGCAAGCTATTGTGAGGTTCGGTCAATCCACGGGAAAAAGCACCTATCAGCTGGAGATCCACCCAAACTCTTTGCCCATTTCCGCAAGCCATTGAAACTTCAATATATGCGACCGCCCTCCGAGCGCGCCAAACGGCGGATCGCGCCGCTTTGGCCGGGGTAGGGGCCTGTTTCTGCCGAATGCCCTCTCAGATCAAGTCGATGATCTGATCATAGAACATCAGACGAGAGTGGCTGCATCGGACGAGATGCGTCTGAGCGAATCTATTCAGCCAATCTGATTTGCCGAGATTGACCACGGCAGCCTGGCGCGGCGGCGGTCCCCAATCGATTGTGTCGAAACTGAAATTATAGACTTCCTCCGGCGTGAATATCGAAACCTGTGGCCGATGAATCCGCAGATGCCTCATGTCGCTTTCGATAGAACAGTGCGCGTCCGGTTGGAATGAGTTGGAGCGGGCAAGGCCTGGAACACCGGCCACCCCGGGGGATCCTACCTGCTCACGCAATTGTTCCTGGACGTAGCCAGCCAGGGGCGCTGGTCGATCGACACCTTCTTATTGCGTTTCTATGCTATCACATCTTATAATTGATAAACCCAAGAGACACGAAATATCGGTCGCTGGCTTCCGGGTCCGAACACGGGCGGCTGGAGTCGAGCACCTTTGCAAGGAGGGCAGCATGACGCTCAAGTCGGGATTCCAATTCGCGGAGGCGCAACTTCTGCTTGAGATGGCGCAGCGTGCCTACGCCGGCACGCCATCGCTGACCGAAGCGGTGGCAACCTGCGGCGTGCCCTCCGTGCCCGATCCAAGCTCAAATTGGGCGGTCCGCAAGGACCTCACCCCGACGAGTGCCACGCTATTGGATAATTACTGGCAGGTCTGGCAGAACCAGAGTGACACCACCCAATACGCGATCGCAGTGCGTGGCACGGTCGCAAGTGCGGCCAGCGTGTTGGCCGACTTGCTGTTCCCCCTGATCAACGCGCGCTTTGACGTGAAGCTCGGTCCGATCTCGCTGCCGTTCTATCTTGCCCGCGATGAGGGTGACAGTGCGGTGAAAGCCGGTGTGCATTCGGGCTTCGCTCTGAGTTTGCTGCTCATGCTGTTCACCACCGATAGCCCGTTGTTCGTGACCTTGGGGCTGCTTGCGGAGCAGGGCAACGACGTCTACATCACCGGGCACAGCCAGGGTGCCTCGATCGCCACGCTGCTGACCTCGCTGGTCCGGCACTCGACGGATGTTTTTAAGGGGCCAGCCTACAAGACCTATACCTTCGCGCCTGCCAAGGCCGGCAACGACCATTACGCATACGATTACGCGCGGCTTGCCGCCGTCGACGGATACGGTTGGGCCGTGACGTCGACGCAGGACTGGGTGCCGCAGGCACCGTTTGCCCTGGAGTGGATATCAGACCTCAACACGCCAAATCCGCTGCGTGGGTTCGGCGGCAGTCCCGATCCTGAGGCAATGATCGCGCTCGGCAGCGTGGTCACCGGCGGTGAGAGCGCGGTCAATCGCGTTCGCGACGATGCGGTGAGGCGGCTCAAGCAACGGGTCGAGAGTCTTTCTCGGAGACTGACATCCGAGACGATCCATTTGACCGCCGCCGATCTCGGCGCGGCAACCGCCGCACCGATCACGGGATCAACGATCTCGGACTTGATCCAACAGATCCTCGACCAGCTTCAGGCCTCGCTGAACTATGCTGACGTCGGCGCGCTGCTGCCGCTCTTCGCCAACCCGGGCGGCAACCCGACCGATGGGACGCCGGGATGCCAGAAGCTGGACTATTTCTGGCAGCACCACCTCGGCAACTACCTGAAATACATGAAGCAGCAATATGGCGGCTGAGCCGGGAAGGACTGCGTGCGCCCTCCGAGCGCACCACCTTCATCCTTATCGCTGTTTTGGCTGGATTTCGGCGACTGCCTCGCGCGGTGCTCGTTGGTCCAAGCGATCATCAGCTTGTCCGCCGGTCAAAGTGACCGGCGGGAATATGCTGTCGTAGATCGCACGCGCCTCACGGATGAGGCGCTGCCGCTCGAGCTCGGATTTCGGAACGAATCGAACGACGTTGGTCATTTGCGTTCCGCGGCTTCGTCCGCGCGGCGCCAGACCGGGAAGGGGTCTGCGAGCTTCGCCCATTCCGTGACGTTCATCGCCGGCTTCCCCGGGACGAGGCAGGCATCCAGACGGGCGCGGAGCGAACCTTCATCCATGCCGGTGCCGATGAACACGATTTCCTGGCGGCGATCGCCGTAGATGTCGTTCCAGTTCGCACGCAGCTGTTTCCGCCAGGACGGATCATCCGGCCAACGTTCCGCAGGTACGGCCGCCCACCAGAAGCCAAGCGCCTGCGTGCGCGTGATCGTGCCAGCCTGGCTGATCTCGCCAAGCCATTGCGGGCGCGTTGCCAGCCAGAAATGTCCCTTGGCGCGAATGACGCCGGGCCAGGGCTGCCTGACGAACTTGTCGAACTTTTCGGGATCGAACGGCCGGCGCGCGCGATAGACGAAGTTTGTCACGCCGTATTCCTCGGTCTCCGGCACGTGATCGGCAAAGCCGTAGAGCTCCTATGAACCAGAGCGGATGCTGCTGCGCCCGCTCGAAGTCGAACCGGCCGGTGTCGAGAACGCGATCGAAGGCGACCCGGCTGTGGTTGGCTTCGATCAGATCCGCGTCCGGATTGAGCGCGCGGATGATCTTTCGCGCTGCCTCGCGTTGTGCGGGCGACGCGTCATCGACCTTGTTGAGAACGATGACGTCGGCAAATTCGATCTGCTCGACGAGGAGATCGACCAGCGTGCGCTTGTCGTTCGCCAGCGCTTCGCCGCGCTGATCGAGAAAATCCGTCGACGAATAGTCTTTGAGCAGGTTCACGGCGTCGACCACGGTGACCATGGTGTCGAGACGCGCCACATCGGAGAGGCTTTCGCCGTCTTCGGAACGGAAATCGAAGGTCGCCGCAACCGGCAGCGGTTCGGAGATGCCGGTGGATTCGATCAAGAGATAATCGAAGCGGCCATTTTCTGCGAGGGCGCGCACCTCCTTCAGGAGGTCGTCTCGCAATGTGCAGCAGATGCAGCCATTCGTCATCTCGACGAGCTTCTCGTCAGTCCGGGACAGGTTCGCACCGCCATCGCGAACCAAATCCGCATCGATGTTCACCTCGCTCATGTCGTTGACGATCACCGCCACCTTCAGGCCGTGCCGGTTGTTCAGGACGTGGTTCAGCAAAGTGGTCTTTCCAGCCCCGAGGAAGCCGGACAAGACGGTGACGGGGAGTTTTTGCATGGAGATCGAAGAGCCTTTTCAACGGGATAGGACGGTGACGCTTGGGGAGGGACATTGGGACCGGGTATGTAATGTTATAACATTACATTCGTTGGCGGCGCCGTCGTCAAGTCGTTTCGCAGCTCAGCTGAAATTCGCGAACATTGAGGTGGATGATCGTTGTAACGATCGGCTGCCGCTCAGCTCCAGGCAGCAGCGCGCTCGAAGGCCTCGCGCGACGCGCTCAGCCATATTCGTCGCCGATCCCGTATTCGCGGTAGATCTCGAGCGGATCCGTGTCCGGAAACAGGCGGCATTTGGCCTGGGCGAGGTGCAGGCTCACCGCCGACGGCTCCTTGCCGTTCGCCAGCATCTTGCGGATGTCGTCCATATGCGCGCTCGGCTGGTGTTTTGGTTCGAGCTGCTCCAGCGCGACGAGCGCGGTCGCCAGGGCCTCGGTCAGCACCCAGTCGTCGTGGCCCGTGATTCCCTTCTTCGGCATCGGCAGACCCCACATGCGGTGGCTGTGCCAATGTACCGTAGCTTCCGGCGAATCTCCATCGCGCAGCTGGCAACCTCGCGTTTACGTGGAACACGCAGGCCCCGGTACTCTCGCTTGCATTGTGAACGCCCGTGGCTAAAAGGCGGCCGGCGATCGTATCTTTGTCGAAATAAAGATGGCGTAGACGGGTCGCACCGCTCAGGGCTGGAGCCAGCATGGTCTTTCTTAGCTTCGTCTACCGCTTCGTGACGAACTTCGCCTTCATGGCGATGGTCTATTTCAGCCTGAATTTCATGGAGAAATACCAGAACCGGGCGATCCTCGCGATCCTGGTGCTGGTCTATGCCGGCATGCGCGCGGCCTCGACGCTGCGTGCGTTCTATTTCTTCCAGAAGATCGAGAAGCTGGAGGCGGAGACCAAGCGCCTGCAGGCTCCGATCAATGACGGTTCGGGCGCAACGAACGCGCGCAAGCAGGTCGTGGCCGACGTTGGCCGGCTGCGCCGCGACGGCGAGCTCAAGTCCTATATGGACCTGTTCTTCCTGGCGCTGATCGTGCTGCTCTGTGTCGCCAACATCATGCGCCAGTAGAGCTTACTGCGCGCGCTTCTTCAGGCTGGCGACGCGGGTCGGATGCGTCGCGGAACTCCGCGGTGTGGCGCCCTTGGGCGCCGTGCTCTTGGGGGCAATGCTCTTGGGGGCGGTGCCCGTAGCCTGCGCGGTGTGCTTCGCTCCGGCCGGCGCCGTATGTGCGGTCCGATGTCCGCGCGACTTGCCGGCCTTGCCCTTGGCCGCATGGGGCGTCTCGGCCGCCATTGCCAGCCGCATCGCGGCGCGCCGCGACAAGGTCGTCGACAGCAGGACCTCGACCGAGCCCTCGGGGATGGCAAAGAGATCGCGGTCGGGTACGGGCAGGGTGGCCGCGACATTCGCCAGCGCCATGGTCTTGCGCGGCAGCAGCGGCTGATGCTCGGTCTGTGCGTTGAGGTCGGCAAGCGAGGGCGCCGGCAGCGTCTTGGTCTGCGCGAACACGAAGTTCGGCACCGACGGCCAGCGTGCGATCGGCACCGTCTCGGTCGGCGGATGCAGCAGCCATTCCACCGGCGTGGTCGGCGTCGCCGGCCGATCGGCGGTCGCGGGCACCACATGCACGATGCGATAGCCGCGCGCCTTGAGGTCGCGGATGATCTTCGGCAGCGCCGCCACCGTACGGGGCTGGATGTCGTGCAGCAGCAGGATGCCCTTGCCCTTGGCCTCCAGCCGCTGGATCGCGAGCTGGTAGACGCGGTCGGACGACACAT
The DNA here is from genome assembly GCF_004634465.1 of Bradyrhizobium sp. MOS001. Classification (NCBI taxonomy): domain Bacteria; kingdom Pseudomonadati; phylum Pseudomonadota; class Alphaproteobacteria; order Hyphomicrobiales; family Nitrobacteraceae; genus Bradyrhizobium; species Bradyrhizobium sp. MOS001. The sequence goes on along the minus strand of NZ_SPVJ01000010.1, from coordinate 23,462 downwards.
GGCGCCAGTCGTCGGCGGGGAAGTCGGCGCTCCAGACCTGGATGCCGCGCGAGATCAGGAGGTTTTCGACGCCTTCGGCGCGCATCAGGCCGGGAATGCGGAAGAACGGCGCGAGCTTGGACGGATCGGTCATCGCGGCCGAGGTCCACTCGATGCCGCCGTTGATCTGCGCCTCGGCCTTGTCGAGCGGCATCCGGTCGAACGTCAGCGGATGGTTCATGCTGTGCGTGCCGACAGTGTGGCCCGCGGCAATCAGCTTGCGCACGCCTTCCGGGTTCGCCTTGGCCTGCTCGCCGATGATGAAGAAGGTAGCCTTGATGCACTCGTCGTCGAGCATCTTGAGGATCTGGTTCGAATATTTCGGCAGCGGACCGTCGTCGAAGGTCAGGACGACTTCATGGTCTTTCAGCGGCAGCGTTTCGCGGTACTGCATGGTGCCGATGCGCGGATGCTCGCGCGCATCGACCACGAGGGTGCGGGAGGTCCCGAGTGCATCCGGATGGCCGGGACAGTCCGCCGCAAGGGCCGCCGGTGAACCGACGACCAACAGCCCCAGACACAGGACGATCCACGATCGCGTCCGAACAACAACGCTACTTCCGATCATGAACCTCGTCTGCCTCTTTACGCGACTGCCGCCTTAATTGGTCGGAGACGCCCAGAAACGGTTCAGGCGCAATACCCTCTACATCCTTGCATGCCGTAGCATGAACAGACTGTTAATAGGGCCCAAATCACCCCATTTTGCACCGCCGTGACATTACGGCATCATTGCGCATCGGCGCTCTTCTGTGACGTGCCCGCCGGCACGACGTGAACGACGCGATAGCCGTTGTCCCTGAGGTACCGCAGGAAGGCCGGCATGATCGCGGCCGTGCGTGCCTTGGGGTCGTGGAAGAGGATGATGCCCTTGCCGGCGCCGGCGAGGCGCTCGGTGACGAGCTTCAATTCCTGCTCCGGCGTCATCTCGTTCCAGTCGCTCGCCCAGAGGTCGGCCCCGAACACGACGATGCCGCGTGACTGGAGCAGGTCGAGCTGCGCTTGCGTCCCCTCGAAATAGGGGAAGCGGAAGAACGGTGTCGAGGGCGTCACCGTCGACACGCCTTTGAGCGCCGTCTCGTCGGCCGCGATGCCGCGGTCGATCTCGCTCTTCGCCTTCTCGAACGGGATCCGCGCCATGAACGGGTGCGACCAGGTGTGGTGGCCGATGGTATGGCCCTCGCGGGCAATGCGCTTGACCATGTCAGGATGTTCGGAGGCGTGCAGGCCGATCAGGAAGAAGGTCGCGCGCACGCATTCCTGCGCCAGCGCCGCCAGCACCTTCGACGTCGTCGGCGGATGCGGGCCATCGTCGAAGGTCAGCACGACCTCGTGATCGGCGAGCGGCAGCGTCTGCGGAAAGCTCTTCAGGCCGACGCGCGGCGTGGTCTTGGCGTCGACGCTCAGAACGCGCGAGGTGCCGAGCGCGTCCTTGCGCGGGCAGTCCGCGGCCTCCGAAGAAGCGATGCCGGTGAGGCCCGCTAAGACCGCGCCCACCGAGATCGACATCCATTTCAGCCGAAGCATCTTTGCCATTGCGCTCGCAGTTCGCTTGTGGGTATTGCCTGACCGTCAGCTCAGACCACTCGTTCCAACCTGTCAAACGGCGAGGCGCGCCATGGATGAACATATGGACGGTGCCCCATCCGCCGAGGCCTCGGTACTCGACCACGTTCCGATGCGCAATGAAGACGGCGAAATTCGTCATGAATTCGTCGAGGAGATCGCCCATGCGATCGAGGCCGGCGACAGCGCCGCGCTGCGCGCCTGCGTCGCCGAGCTGCACGAGGCCGATCTCGGCGATCTGATCGGAGCTCTCGCGCCCGACCACCGCGTTCGCCTGGTCGAGCTGACCGGGCGCGACTTCGACTTCTCGGCGCTGAACGAGCTCGACGAGGGCGTGCGCGAGGAGATCCTCGAGGAGCTGCCGCCGGAGACCGTTGCGGAAGGCGTCCGCGAGCTCGAATCCGACGACGCGGTCGAGCTGCTGGAAACCCTCGACGAGGCGGAGCAGGAGGAAATCCTCGAGAAGCTGCCGTTGCAGGAGCGCGTCGCGCTCGAGCGCAGCCTGCTTTATCCCGAAAATTCCGCCGGCCGCCGGATGCAGACCGAGTTCATCGCGGTGCCGCAGGATTTCACCGTCGGCCAGGCGATCGACTACATGCGCGAGACGCCGGATCTGCCCGACCGCTTCTACGAGATCTACGTCGTGGACAAGGACCAGCACTGGCAGGGTGCGGTCTCGCTCGACGTCCTGCTCCGCGCCCGCCGCCCGGTCGCGCTTGCCGAGCTGACCGACGAGGATCGCCGCCGCGTCTCCGTCCTGGAGGACCAGGAGGAGGTGGCGCGCATGTTCGGCAAGTACAATCTCGTCGCGGCACCGGTGCTCGACACCCAGGATCGCCTGGTCGGCGTCATCACCGTCGACGACGTCGTCGACGTGATCGAGGAGGAGGCGGACGAGGACCTCAAGGCGCTCGGCGGCGTCAACAGCGACGAAGAACTCTCCGATACCGTGTTCACCATTGCGCGGGCGCGGTTCAACTGGCTGCTGGTCAATCTCGCCACCGCCTTTCTTGCATCCTCGGTGCTTGGCCTGTTCGAGGGGCAGCTCGAGAAGATGGTCGCGCTCGCGGTGCTTGCGCCGATCGTCGCGAGCCAGGGCGGCAATGCCGCGACCCAGACCATGACGGTCGCGGTGCGCGCGCTTGCGACGCGCGAGCTCGGCTCCTCCAACGCCTGGCGCGTGGTGATGCGCGAAGGCCTGGTCGGGCTCGTCAACGGCCTTGCCTTCGCCTTGATCACGGGCATCGCGGCGGTGGCCTGGTTCAAGATCCCGGGCCTCGGCATCGTCATCGGGCTTGCGATCATCTGCAACCTCGTCGCGGGCGCGCTCGGCGGCATCCTGATCCCGATGGCGCTCGAACGTGTCAGGGCCGATCCGGCGGTCGCGTCAGGCACGTTCGTCACGACGGTGACCGACGTCGTCGGCTTCTTCTCCTTCCTCGGCATCGCGACGCTGTGGTTCGGGTTGAGGTAGCGGCGACGGGCAACCATCTTTAATCCGAACTTAAGCGACCTGCCGCATCATCGCCCGTGCTTGGGGGAATGGACATGCGGTTGCGGCTGAAGGCGGACGGACGGGTCGTCGAGTTGCGGGATGGGCAGGAGCTTCCGGTCCAACCGTTTCCAGTCCAGCCGTTGCCGGTCCAGGCGGCGGCCAATGCCGTCCCTGGCGATGACGCCAGCTCGCTTGCGGTGCGCGCTCTGCGCCGCCGCGCCTGCCTCACCCAGATGGAGTTCGCCGCCAAGCTCGGCGTTCCCGTCGAGACCATCCGCAACTGGGAGCAGGGCAAGCGCGCCCCGCGAGGACCCGCCCGCGCGCTGCTCGCCGTGATAGCGCATGCGCCGGACACCGTGTTCCAGGCGCTCGCCAAAGCCTGACGTCAGGGCCAGGCGCGAGCCTCCCGTTAGCATTGCCCTGAATATCCGGCCCGGCGCCGGCGTCGTCCGTTGGCACTGTCACGGGCCGGGTCCATAATGGCGCCCGGATGATGTTTTGAGGCGATCGCAACAGAGAGGATTCCTCATGCTGTTCGTCGAGGCCAATGGCGCAAGGATACCGGCGATCGGGCTCGGGACCTGGGAGCTGGGCGGGCGCGCTTGCGGCCGCGTGGTCGAGCAGGCGCTGCGGCTCGGCTATCGCCACATCGACACTGCGCAGGTCTACGACAATGAGCGCGAGGTCGGCGACGGCCTGCGCGGCTCAGGCGTGCGCCGCGACGACATCTTCCTCACGACAAAGGTCTGGACCAACCATTTCGCGCCCCATGATCTCGAACGCTCGGTCAAGGAGAGCCTCGCCCGGATGCGGCTCTCCTCCGTCGATCTCCTGTTGCTGCACTGGCCCAATTCGCACGTGCCGCTGGAGGAGACGCTGGGTGCGCTGTCGCATGCCAAGCGCATGGGCCTGACCCGCCACATCGGCGTTTCCAATTTCACCGTGGCGCTGATCGAGCAGGCGGTGGCGCTCTCGCCGGAGCCGCTCGTCTGCAACCAGGTCGAATATCATCCTTATCTCGACCAGACGAAGGTGAGGGCAACCTGCGACCAGCATGGCCTCGCGCTGGTCGCCTACAGCCCGATCGCCAGGGGACGCGTCAAGGCCGACCAGACGCTCGCCGGGCTCGGCCGCGCGCATCGCAAGACGCCGGCACAAATCTGCCTGCGCTGGCTGGTGCAACAGAATGTCGCTGCGATCCCGCGCACCTCGCGCGTCGAACGTCTGTCGGAAAACATCGATATTTTCGATTTCGAGCTCTCGGATGACGAGATGGCCCAGATCGCCGCGCTGGCAAATCCCAAGGGCCGTCTGACCGATTTCGGCTTCGCGCCAAAATGGGATTGAGAGGGGGCCGCTGTATGCTAGGACCGGCGTGGCAACCCAAGATCGATCGATGGAACTGCGGAAGATCATACGGACGGACATTGCAGCGTCGGCGGTCGCGCATCTGACGCTGGTGGCGCTGATCATCCTGATCAGCGAAGTCCATCCGTTTCACGCCGCGGCGCCCGAGACTGTTTCGGTGGACATCGTCACGCCGGAGCAGGTGAAGGAGGAGGAGGCCAAGGCCGAGGAGAAGGCTCAGGAGAAGCCGCCGGAGCCGCTGCCGGACCTGAAATTGCCGAAGCTGGATTTCACCGACAAGGACAAGGCGGAAGCCGCGCCGAAGCCTGCGACCAAGCAGCAGGCCGCGGCGCCGTCACCGCAGGCCCCGCCTGAACCGCAGCAGAAACAGCCGCAGCCACAGCCCTCTGAGGCACCGAAGCAGCGGGAGGCCAATGTGCAGCCGCAGCCTCAACAGCCGCAGCCGTCGCAACAGCCGCCTCCGCAGCCCCAGCAACAACCGCCGCCCCAGGCGATGCCGCAGCCGCCGTCGCAACGGCCGCCGCCACAAGCGATGCAGCAGCCGCAAGCCGCGCCTCCGGCCTATCAGGCGCCGGAGCCTGACGTGACCGTCAAGTACGGCGTCATGCTGGGCCTGCCGCCGGAATTGCCGCCGGAGCTGCCGAAAGACGCCCCCAAGGACGATGGCGGCGATGCCAAGGATTCAATCGCGGCCAAGCTGCCACCCGAGGTCATCGCCGCGCTGCGTCGCCACCTGAAGAGCTGCGCCAAGCTGCCGGCCGGGGTCGACCCGACCGACAACGTCAACATCAAGCTGCGCACGGTGTTCGCCACCGACGGCACACTGGCCCGCCCGCCGATCCTGATCGAAGCTCCGCCATCCGCGAAGGGCGTGGCCATCGTGAAATCCGCGACCGCAGCGCTCCTGGCCTGCCAGCCCTACAAGATGCTGCCGGCCGACAAGTACGGCGAATGGAAGATCTTGGACCTGCCGTTCTCGCCGCGGGATTTTGGCGGAGGGTAGGCGGCTCGCTCCACTCTATCCATTCTGCGAGCTAAGGCCTCCCGGTTCGCGGCTTCAGCCATGCCATGATCACGGCGTGCGGCGTTCTCCGGCTGCGTGGCAAGCTATGTCTTTCGATGGTGCGCCGTGCAAAGGCGCCGGCCTGCTCGGTGGAGCCTCGCTGCGCCGGCGCGAGAGCCATCCACTCGCGAATGACGGCACGTCGAATGTTCGATTTTGGCATCGGATCAAATCCATGAGTTCGGGTGGATGTTCACGCGGCCTGCCGAAGGGGGATGGCCTCCGAGCGCCGCGCCAGAAGCACGCTGCCGCAAGGATGCTCGGCGCCTTGCAGGACGACGAAGCCGCGCTTCGTCACTGCGGCACGAAGAGTGTCCTTCGCAGCTGCCTTCTGCGCGTCGAGCCAGATCACCAGCACGGCGCGGGGGCTCAGGAAATCGTCGAGCCAATCCACTGTCGCATCGAGTGCGTGAAGCGTGCGTCGCCGCCAATCCACGAGCGCGACTTCATATTGACCTGCCGGCCGGCCGCAATTACCTGCCGCCGCCGCCAGCAGATATCCGCGACGATGCAGCTCAATCACCAATTCCATGCTCTTCGCGCCGACCACGACGATGCGTTGCCGCGTCGAGCAGTTCGCGATGGCCATCATCGGATCGATGATCCTGTCGCTGACCCCTGAATTCGACATCATTTCACCAGTTCGCTACGCCGCGCGAGCTTGCGCGACGGAGCGGATATGGTGCTGGATGCTGTATGATTTCGAGATTGGCGCGATCGCGGTTGCATAGGATCGGCATAGGACCGGCCTCGGCGGCGCGCTGCCGGCAACTTATGTCGCGCTTATAAACAGACGATGCACTCCCCATCGCATTCAAATGCCGTCAGCGCCATTCTTCCGGCCCGCGCTTGTTATCGCGCCTTGCCTGGAGACAAAAATGTCGGCTTACCGTGCATTGATCGTGGGGCTACACGATCGTCCCATCAGAATGATCCACATGGATTGCATCGACGACGAAGCTGCGATCAGCTCCGCGGAGAGGCTCGTCGACGGTCGCGACGTTGAGCTCTGGCAGATGGATCGGCCTGTGGCCAGATTCGATTGCCGGTCCGGGACGATGCGCAGGAAGTAGGCCGGGATATCGCGGTGTGGGCAGGCCTCGCGTCCTGGGATGACGGAGCCAGTCGTGTCGTCATTGCGAACGTAGCGAAGCAATCCGGACTGTCACCGTGAAAAGATCCTGGAGTGCTTCGCTGCGCTCGCAGTGACGGTGTGGAGAAAACGCGTGCCGCCCTTCGCTCGCGCGCAGCAGATGCCTCAAGAACCGCGCTTCCGAGTCTCCGCACCATCCATCTCCTCCGGCGCCATCGCCGCCCAGGCACTGGACGCGAATTGCCTTCGCCAGGTCACGATCACCACCGCCGCCGTGGTCACGAACAGCACCCAGGGGCTGACGAACCAGCCGAGATAGCCGAGTGCGAAGAAGAAGGCGCGCTGGCCGCGGTTGAAGTGGCGGCCGGCGGATTCGAACAGGCGCGAGGTGCGGATGACGTGGGCCTCGGCCTCAGGCGTGTCGCGCCGGTCAGCCGGCGGCATGCCGCCGAACAGGATCGCGACATAGTTGAACAGGCGATAGGCCCAGGCGAATTTGAAGAAGGCGTAGACGCAGATCAGCACGAGGCCGACGCATTTCAGCTCCCACAGCGCGGGCGAGGGGCTGAGATCGATCGGCAGCTTGGCGAGGATGGTGATGGCGTCGTTGGTGGCATGCAGCAGTGCCAGTGCGCCGCCGAGCGCGAACAGGCTGGTGGAAGCGAAGAAGGCGGTGCCGTTCTGGAGCGAGGCCATGATCTGCATGTCGACCATGCGGGTGTCGCGGTCGAGCAGGCGGCGGACCCAGACCTCGCGATAGCGGTTCATGCGCGCCGACAGGCTGTCGCGGCCATAGGCCGAGTGCTCCAGCGTCAGGGCATAGACCAGCCATTCGATGATGAAGAAGCCGACCGCGGTGATGTCGACCCAATGCCCGCCCATGTCTCACTCCTCGCGAAGATCGCAACGATTGCCACGCGCGGCCGGGTGCGGCAACGATTGATTGGCGGCAGGCGATGGCGCTAAAAGCAGCCGCATCCGCATCCAAAGGACCTAGGGAAGGACCAGCGACATGGCAGCGCTCAAGCTCGCGATCGGAAACAAGAACTACTCGTCGTGGTCGATGCGGCCATGGCTCGCACTGCGCGCCAATGACATCCCGTTCGTCGAGACTGTCATTCCGCTCTACACGGACAATCCCGCGGACAAGGATCAGATCCTGTCCTTCAGCCGCGCCGGCAAGGTGCCGGTGCTGGTCGACGGCGACATCACTGTGTGGGATTCGCTCAGCATCATCGAGTACGTTGCCGAGCGCTATCCGGAAGCGAAGCTGTGGCCCGACGATGTCGCCGCCCGCGCGCACGCCCGTTCGGTGTGCGCCGAGATGCATTCCGGCTTCATGGCCTTGCGCAACGAATGCGGCATGAACCTGCACCGCCCCGTGGGCGCCGTGACGCTGTCGGCGGACGCCAAGGCCAACGTCGCCCGCGTGCAGGAGATTTGGCGGGAGTGCCGGGCGCGCTACGGTGCCAAGGGACCGTTCCTGTTCGGCCGCTTCGGTGCAACGGATGCGATGTACGCCCCGGTCGTGCACCGTTTCCGCACCTACGCGATCGAGGTCACGCCGGAGACCAGGGCCTACATGGACACGATGATGGCGTTGCCGGCGTTCCAGGAATGGACCCGCGACGGAATCGCCGAAACGCTCGTCATCGAGAAATTCGAGAACGTCTGACCCGCGAATGTGATCGGGCGCCGCTTGACGATGTGCAGGCTGGCGGCGCTCAATCGCGGTGGAAGGACCGCTTGGGAGAGGGCAGGGGCATGGGAATTCTGGACTCGCTGGAAAACAACCCCGCGCTTCGCAGCGCGCTCGGCCAGCTCGGCGCCGCGGTCCTGCCGGCGGTGTTGAACGAGGTGCTCGGCAGCAACAATCAGGGCGGCCTCAGCGCAATCGTCGCGAAGCTTCAGCAGTCCGGCTTCGGTGACCAGGTCAAATCCTGGCTCAGCAACGGCCAGAACCTGCCGATCTCGGCCGACCAGCTCCGCGCGGTGCTCGGCAGCGACACGGTTCGGCAGCTTGCGGCGCGCTACAACATCCCGGTCGACCAGCTCGGCCAGATTCTGGCCCAGGAACTGCCCAAGGCCGTGGACCAGGCAAGCCCGGAGGGGCATCTGCCCCACACCGTCTGAGGGAGCCGGTTCCAGCGGTATCCTCCACCCACCGGTTCCCGCACTATCGTCCTGAAAATACTGCCGGATCGGCCTATTTGCCATGCCTGTATACCGCTGGCCAAAACGCCGCATTGCGTGCTATATGTCACGCCGGGTTTTCAGCCGGTCCGACGCAGTGGGACCCTGGGCACGGCCGGCGCTGTTTGAGTCATGGAGATGGGCGTTGAAGCATAAATTCCCCGTGGGAACGCGCGTACTGTTCACTGCCAGCAACGTCGCGCGCCCGGCTGCGAGTGGCTCATACGAGATCATCCGCCTGCTGCCGACGGATGGCGACGACTGCCAGTACCGCATCAAGAGTTCGACTGAAGCGTTCGAGCGCGTCGCCAAGGAAAGCCAGCTCGCCCAATCCTGACGGATGACGGTGCCGCGCGTTGACATCGCGAAGGAATTCGCTTCGCTCGCCGTCAAAAGGCCCCCTTCGCCTCGACATGGTGAACCGGGGGCAGTTGCCGACTCGCGGGGGCTCGCTTTGACCATTCGCTCTTTGCTGGCGTGAGGGGGCGTCGCGCATGAACTGGGCATGGGCCACTTCGTTCGACCAAATCTCGCGCCCGCAGGCCTTTCCGATGTGGATGATCCTGGTAGCCGCCGGCTTCCTCGGCCTGATTCTCCTGATTACGCTGGTGCGCGCCGAAAGGTCGGTTGCCAACGGCGCGCTGACCGTCATCGCGCTGCTTTCCATTGCCATCGCGGTAGCTGCCACCGTGCGCGTTTATGGTCCGGCGGAGGAGGCGCCGCCCGGCGAGGCGCGCGCGCAGAGCGCGGTCGTCGCCAGCCTGCCGGCGCTGTCCTGTCTCGACGATCTCGCCGGCAATGCCGTGGCGATTGGTTGCGAGAAGGCGCTGTTCGGCTCGCCTGACGCGGCGGCTGCGGCCGTCTCCTACACCGCCGCACGGATCGACCGGCTCACCGCGCTCGGCGATGCCGCGACCGCCGAGAAGAGCCTGACGCTGGACATGAAGGTGCTGCGCAAGGCGCTGGAGCGCGATCGCTACGGCCTCGTCGCGCAGGTGCTGGTTGCGCGCGACGGCTGCACGCAGTTCGACTGCGCCGCCTTCCGCTCGCTGACCGATCAGCAGCGGGTCGCCGCCAACATGGATTCCCATCTCTACGACACGCTGGTCGCACGCTATGCGCCGGGCTGGAACGCGCCCGCAACGGCCCCGGCGATGCCGGCCACCGCGGCGCTTGCCGGGATGCCGCCATCGATGCCGACGGGCAGGCCGACCAATGCGGAGTTCCCGAGCGCGTCTTCGACGCCGCCGGTGAGCATCATGAATCCGGAGCCGCCCACGGCGGCGGTGCGACAGGCGGCGCCTGCTGGAGGCGCAGCCTCGGCGCCGCGCGTGTCCGCTCCGACCTCGGCGCAGGCTGCTGCTCCTGCGGCGCCGGCTGCGAAGAAGCCGCCAGCGCCGAAGGCCGCGCGTGCGCCCGCCGCAGCACCGGTTCCGCTCGCCCCGCCGGCTCCGGCCCCGGCTCCTGCGGCTGCGGATAACGAATAGTTCGGCATTCCAAATGCGTGGCTGCCCGGCTAATGCTGGGCGCATGCCGCTACATCTGATCAAGCTCGCCGTCGGCTGCGACTCCGTCAAGGAATTGAAGGGGTGGGTCGCCGAACGGATGCAGACCGCCAAGAAGAAGGGTCTGCCGCAACATCACATCCACATCACCCGCATGGTGCCTAAGCGCGACGCCGAGATCCTGGCGGGCGGGTCGCTGTACTGGGTGATCAAGGGCGAAATCGCCGCGCGTGAAAAGATCATCGGCATCGAGCCGTTCCGCGACAAGGACGGCATCGGCCGTTGCCGGATCGTGATGCAGTCGAAGGTGATCTCGGTATCGCCGCGGCCGATGCGGCCGTTCCAGGGCTGGCGCTACCTCAGCGACGATTCCGTACCGCCCGATCTCGGCAAGTCGGCCGCCGGCTCGATCGCGGCGATGCCGGAGCCGATGCGGCGCGAACTGCGCGATCTCGGACTGCTCTGACGCAGCCGCTCATGGCGGCGTGACGATGTGCAGCCGCGCCCAGTCGGAGGGCGGCATCACGACCGGACGTCCGCCTTCGCCGATGGCGTCGATGATGTCGACCAGCTCGGGTTCGACGCCCATCTCGTGCAGGTACTTGCGATACTGCTCGCCAAAGATCGCCGTCAGGCTCTCGCGCTGTTCGGGCGCCACGTTGGGCGCGCGGCGATTGCGGATGGAGCGGCCGGCCAGCACCACCGTCGCACCTTGCGGGAGGCTGCGATTCACCCCGCCGGCGAGCATGAGGACGCACGCGAAATCGCACGCCGGATCCGGCAGGGATACCTTGGCGTCGAGCGGTCCGCCCGGGCGCTTCAGCGCAAAACAATCCGCCTCCGGCCTGCCGGCGCAGGCCCCGACCTCGGTCGCGCCGGCGGTGGCATCCAGGCGGCGGTCGCGCAGGATGCGGCCCATGCTGACCGCAACATTGAGGTTGGAGCCGCCCCAGCTATGGATGACGAGCGGCAGCTTGTGTCCCGCCTGGCGATCGAGAATCGCGATCAGCCGCTTGTAGCTGTCCCATTGCACCGTGCCCTCGGCGGCGATCCAGTCGGAGCAGCCCGGTCCGCAGGCCCCGGCGGGGCCATGGGCGACGTAGAAGATCATCGCATCTGGCGGCGACCCGTACAGGCCGATCGGCGGGCGCTGTTGTGCCTGGGCGGCAGTCGCGGCGACAAGCGCCAGCACGCCGTTCACGATCATCGTGCGGATGAATGACATGCCCCTGCCAGCCGGCTCGTTTCCTCGCCCCGATCATCCATCCGGGCGATGGAACGCGCAAGATCGAGCTCGGCGGTTACACCGCGATATTGTCGATCAGCCGGGTCGTGCCGAGCTTGGCCGCCACCAGGATCCGCAACGGGCCGTCCTTGCGCGAGGTGACCGGCGCGAGCGTCTCGGCATGGCGGGCCTCGAAATAGTCGAGCGCGAAGCCGGCCGCCGTGATCGTCCCGGCGCCGCGCGTCATCGCGGATGCGATCGCTTCGCCGGCGCGGATGAGCCCGGCGCTGTCCTTCATGGCGCGGTAAAGCGTGGTCGCGGTCTGCCGCTCCTCCGGCGAGAGATAGACGTTGCGCGAGGACATCGCGAGCCCGTCACGCTCGCGCACGGTGCGGGAGCCGGTCACCTTGACGCCGAGGTCGAGGTCGCGCGCCATCTGCGTCACCACCCGCAACTGCTGAAAGTCCTTCTCGCCGAAGATCGCGACGTCCGGCCGGCACTGCGTGAACAGCTTGCTGACGACGGTGGCGACGCCGCCGAAGAAGTGCGGCCTGAAGCGGTCCTCGAGGCCGGCCAGCGCCGGCCCCTCCGGCACGATGCGGGTCGCAAAGCCTTCCGGATACATCGCCTCGGCGCCGGGGTGCCAGACGATGTCGACGTCCTCGGCGGCGAGCTTGGCGAGATCGGACTTCCAGGTGCGCGGATAGGCACCAAAGTCCTCGGTCGGGGCGAACTGGGTCGGGTTGACGAAGATCGACACCACGACGCGACTCGCGCGCCGCTTGGCGAGGCGCACCAGCGACACATGCCCGTCATGGAGGGCCCCCATGGTCGGGACCAGCGCGATCGTGGCCTTTCGCTTGCGAAGATTGTCGACGGCGCGTCGCAAGGCGGGGACCGTGCGGGCGATCAAGGGGCTTCGTGACATCAGGACTCGACAGGGTTGGGAATGGGAAGCGGGCGCGTCCCGGCGCCCGGCCGGCTAACCTTAACAAGCGCCGATCGTGGACGCCATGCATTCGGAAGCGGCACAGCATCCCGCGCGAGGCCGCGAACGATGTCGCGACATGGCTGAATCACAAGCGAGAGATGGTGCCGTGATTCATTTCGAACACGGCGCGCTGCGATTTGCATTTACTGTCACGCATTTCACTTGACCGCAGACGCGGCCAACTCGAAGATATTCATCAGGGGTGTTGAGGATCGCTATGCTTGTGCAGGCTAGCCAAGGCCAATCCGGCTCGGCGCATGTCGTCGTGCTCGGCAACGAAAAAGGCGGCTCCGGCAAGTCGACCACCGCCCTGCACATCGCGGTCGCGCTGCTGAAGGCCGGCCAGCGCGTCGCCACGATCGACCTCGACTGCCGTCAGCAGAGCTTTACCCGCTACATCGGCAACCGTTCCGCCTGGGCGCGCCGCACCGGCCTCGGCCTCGAGCTGCCGGTGCATCGCTGCATCAAGCTCGGCGAGACCATGCAGATCGCCGAGAACGAGAATTCCGAGTTCCAGCAGTTCATGGAGGCGGTCTCGGCGGTCGAGAGCAATTTCGACTTCATCGTCATCGATACGCCCGGCACCGACAGCTATCTGATGCGCTTGGCGCACTCGATGGCGGACACGCTGGTCACGCCGATCAACGACAGCTTCCTCGATTTCGACGTGCTCGGCACCGTCGATCCCGCCAACTACGCAGTGACTGGCGAGAGCCACTATGCCGAGATGGTGCGGGATGTCAGGCGCAAGCGGCGCCAGCTCGACGGCTCCAGCACCGATTGGATCGTCGTGCGCAACCGCCTGTCGATGCTCGGCTCCCGCAACAAGCAGCTCGTCGCCGAGGGCCTCAAGGATTTGTCGCTGCGGCTCGGCTTCCGCTACGTCGACGGCTTTGCCGAGCGCGTCGTCTATCGCGAATTTTTTCCGCGCGGCCTGACCGCGCTCGACGAGATCGACGAGGCCACGCTCGGCATGCGGCCCAACCTTGGCCATCTCACCGCGCGGGAAGAGGTGACGGGCCTGCTCCGCCAGCTCAAGCTGCCGCTCGACGAACGCGGCCGCCGCCGTGCGGCAAATCGCGCCGAGTGGTTCAGCCAGGTCGACAAGCCGCTCGAGGTCCACGACATCCTCGGCGCCTGAGGCGGCGGTATATCGCTACTTCCAGCCGATTGAAGCTGCCGGTTCCCGCCGGAACTGAGTGCGGGCTTGGCCGTTTCACCCCGTGTTTACCGTGAAATTGAAGCCAATCGAGACCGGTTGCGTCGGATGGTAGCCTGCACCTGACGTAGCCGCCTGAGAACGGGATGCCCAAGAAACGCGTGCGGCGCACAATGAAAGGGCTGAAGGTTCACAATATTTAAGCTTCCTGTCACGCGGCTGTGACATATATTAGGGAATAGGCGACCAGGGGCCGAAGAGCCCCGGAAGAACACGATTTTCAACAGGGATTCAGGCCGCAAGAGCCTGAGGCTGAGGACGAAAATGAAGCGTGGAATTGCCGTTCTGGTTTCGGTTAGTGCCCTCTGCGGCGTCGCCTATGTCACGGCGAGCAAGTGGGCCATCAAGCACGAGACCGTCACCTTCTACGACGCCTCGCGCGACAACCGTCCCGTGCCTGTCGATATCGCGGTCCGCCGCGACAAGGAAATGCAGGCTAATGCCGGCATGATCACGCTGCCGGTTGCCGTGATCAATCACGGCAACACTGTCAAGAATACCGAGTACGGCTTCCTCGCCAACATCTTCGCGGCGCGCGGCTACATGGTCGTAAGCCCGCAGCATGATTTGCCGACCGATCCTCCCATGGTGACGAAGCCCGGTGAGCTCTATGTCGGCCGGCTGCCGCAGATCCTGCGCGGCGTTGCCAACATCCATCTCGCCATGCAGGAGATGAAGAAGGTTCAGCCCAACGCCGATTACGACAGGGTGACGATGGTCGGCCACTCCATGGGCGGCGACATCACGATGTATTTCGCCAAGCAGTATCCGGATGAGGTCAAGAAGGTCGTCACGCTCGACAATCTGCGCGTGCCCTTCGTCACTGCCGGCAAGTTCAAGATCCTGTCCTTCCGTTCGCAGGATCCGCAGTTCAAGACCGACGCGGGTGTCATCCCAACCGATGAGGAATGCGAGAAGGCCGGCATCCAGGTCGTGAAGACCGAATTCCAGCACAACGACATGCGCGACACCGGTCCGGATGCGGCGAAGAACTCGATCCAGAGCATGCTCGACAAGTTCCTGAGCGACGGCGATAGCGCCGTCGCGCCCGTCGATACGCGCTCGGCCCCGCCCAATATCCTAGAGCCTGGTCCGGTTGCTCTGATGGCGCCTGCCAAGAGCTGACACCGACACAGGCTGACACCGACACCGCTCCGATCGTCTGCACGACCTGCAAAGCCTCCGCCGGCATCCGCCCGCGGAGGCTTTGCACATTGACCGGGCCGCAGGCGCTATCCACATTAGCGGCTCACGCAAGAAGCGAGCAGGGATGCCCGGCGAACCCGTCAAACCGCGTGGCCGTGATGCCGTCTCGAGCCAAACCGGCGGCACGCTGCCTCAAGCCAGCACCGCGGAGGACATCGCCGCGTTCGTCGCCAAGGCGCGTGCGCTGTCGCCGCATGCCCCCGGCGCGAAGGGGCGGCTGATTTTCGCGCTGGATGCGACGATGAGCCGGCAGCCGACCTGGGACATGGCCTGCGCGCTCCAGGCGGACATGTTCCGCGAGGCCGCAGCGATCGGCAGCCTCGACATCCGGCTCGTCTATTATCGCGGCTTGAACGAGTGTCGCGCCACGGGCTGGATCTCCGACAGCGCGAAGCTCGCGACGTTGATGAGCAAGATCGACTGTCGCGGCGGCGACACCCAGATCGGCAAGGTGCTGAGCGACGTGCGGCGCGAGGCGGTCGCCTCGGGCGTGCGCGCGGTCGTCTTCGTCGGCGATGCCATGGAGGAGAAGGTCGACGAGCTCTGCGCCAAGGCCGGCGAGCTCGGCATGCTCAAGGTGCCCGTGTTCGTGTTTCAGGAAGGCGCCGACGCCGTGGCCGAGCAGGCCTTTCGCGAGATCGCGCGGCTGACCGGCGGGGCCTGGTGCCGGTTCGATCCCGGCGCGGCGGCGCAGCTTCGCGAGCTGCTGCGCGCGGCCGCGGCTTATGCCGCCGGCGGCCGCGAGGCGCTGTTGAAACTCGCCAAGAGTGCGAGCGGTGCGGCCAAGCTGATCGGGCAGATGAAGTAGCGGCCCGCGTCGGAGACGGACGCCATGCATTTTGCCGTGAGGACGACTATATTCCGGCCATGACCCTGATCGCCGGCGCCATCGCCGTTATCACGCTTTATCTGCTGCTCCAGATGTTCCGCTCCGCCAATCCGGCGGTGCTGGCGCGCACCATCAAGTTCGGTGGCGGCGTGGTGGCGCTCGCGGTCGCAGCGTTCACTGGCCTGCGGGGCGAGCTGGCGGTGGCGATCCCGCTCGGGATTTTCGGCGCCGGGCTTCTGGGCTGGACGCCGCTGGCCAATGCCGGCTTCGGCAATATCGGCGGGCTGTTCGGCGGTGGCGCAACGCGGCCGGCCGGACAGGCCTCGCGCGTACGCTCGCAATTCCTGGACATGCGGCTCGACCACGATTCGGGGCAACTCGCCGGCCAGATCGTCGCCGGTCCTCACGCCGGGCGCGATCTCCAGGAGTTCGATCTCGCTGGCCTGCTGGCGATGGCTCCGGCGTTCGACGCCGAGAGCGTGGCCCTACTTGAAAGCTATCTGGACCGCCGGTTTCCCGCTTGGCGTCAGAACGCGCAGGGCGATGCGGCAGGGCGGCAGCGCCGCACGGCGCCGAGCGGCAAAATGACGGCGGAGGAAGCCTATCAGATCCTTGGCCTGCAGCCGGGCGCGGGGCGCGACGACATCAGCCGGGCGCACAAGTCCCTGATGAAGAAACTCCATCCCGACCAGGGGGGCTCGACGTATCTCGCTGCCCGTGTGAACGAGGCCAAGGATACTCTGCTTCGCACGCATAACGGCTAACTCCGGCACTACGCTACAAACGCCCGTACCGCGTAAGCTCCGCTTGCTCTGTCTGCCGTCGCCCCGATGCCCGCCTTTGTCGGCGTGGTCGATCCCTTGAGTAAAGTTTTAACCGTAAATCCTTGACGAGAGGTTGTCGCGGAACTGGCATTGCCGCATCCCCCAAACAAAAATGCCCGCGAAAAGCGCGGGCATTTTGATTGGAGCGGTACGACAGATCAGTTGCGGACGGTGATGCAGGAGATGTCGGCGCGCTTCAGGGCGCGGCAGACGGCTTCGGCCTGGTCCCGCTCGAGCCCGGCGAAACGGGCCCGGTAAAGCTTGCGATTGTCCTTGGCGAGGACCGGCTCGGTGAACGGGTCGGCCTTGCTGAGCAGGCCGCGGGCCGAGCTGCGGGCGGCGTCGATGCGTTGCTGGGCTTCGTTCTCGCTCTCGAGTGCGCCGACCTGGACGATCCAGCCGCTATGGGTGACGACCGGCTTGGTGGTGGCGCTCATCTGGATCGGCTGCGGCACAGGATCGGCCGAAGCGAGCTTCGCAGCAGCCGGAGTGGGCGCGGCGGCCGTTGCGGCCGGCAGCACGCCGAGGATGCCGTTGCCGGTGCCGAAGCCCGCCGGCTGACGGGGCATCTCGGTGCGGGCGAGCTCGGCCTTCGGCGCTTCCGGCTGGCTCGCCATCTCGGGCTTGTTGATGAGATCGGCGCGGGCGACGACGGCGCCGGAGGTCTCCGCGACCTCGGAGCGGGCCGCAATCGTGCTCGTGACCTGCGGTGCGAGCTGAGCCGGGGCGGTGGAGGCAACCTTCACGGTGCCGGCCTTGACCTGAACAGTCTTCACCCGGACCGGCTTCATCGGCTCGGACGAGCCGGGGATGATGGAGAGCGGCTGGCTGGAGATCACGCCATTGGTGAGCGGCGCGGGCTCGATCCTGGATTCAGTCGGCCGAACCTCAGGCTTGCTGGTGTCAGGCCTGGCTTGAGCCGGCGGCATCGCGGCGGTCGCGGCCGCCAGCGCTGAGAGGCGCGAGGCGAGACGTTGCGGGGCCGTCTCGGGGGCAGGGGCGGCCGCGGCCTGCTGGACCTGCGGAGCGGGGCGGGCCGGGGGCTCCGATGCATCGGCGACGTCGGTATTGGCATCTGCGCCGTTGCGCTCGGTGACAGCGACGACGGTGTGGGTGGTGGCGCCCTTCTCGAGGTTCTCCGCGAGCAGGTTGCGCATGGTGGCGTCGCGCGAGCCGCCGCTGCGGCCGCCGAGCACCACGCCGATCAGGTGGCGGTTGCCGCGACGCATCGAGGTCACGAGGTTGAAGCCGGAGGCGCGGGTGTAGCCGGTCTTGATGCCGTCCACGCCCTCGACGCTGCCGAGCAGGTGGTTATGGTTGCGGATCGACTGTCCGCGCCAATTGAACGTCGAGGTCGCGAAATAGCGATAGTAGCGCGGGAAGCGCTCCTGGATGGCGCGGCCGAGCGTGGCCTGGTCGCGCGCGGTCGTGACCTGCTCGTCGTTGGGAAGGCCGTTGGCGTTGCGGTAGACCGTCTTGGACATGCCGAGCGAGCGCGCCTTGCGCGTCATCATCTGGGCGAAGTCGTCCTCGTCGCCGCCGATCGCTTCCGCGATCACGACGGCCGCATCGTTGGCGGAGCGGGTGACGAGGCCCTTGATCGCGTCCTCGACGCGGATGGTCTGGCCGGCACGGAGGTTCAGCTTGGTCGGATCCTGATCGGCGGCGTGCTGCGAGACCGGCATCTCGGTGTCGAGCTTCATCCTGCCGGACTCGAGGCGCTCGAACAGCAGATAGAGCGTCATGATCTTGGTGAGCGAGGCGGGGTGGCGGATTCCGTCTGGGCTCGTTGCCTGGAGCACGGAGCCGGAATTGCCGTCGACGATGATCGATGCGAATTTCGGGCTGGAGCTGTCGGACACATCGCGCTGCACCCGGTGGTGAGCGTATTGGCGCCGGTGACGCCGTGCCTCGGCAGCATCGGTGAAGATGACTACGGCGGTGACCGTAAGAAGCCCGAAAACGCCAACCCGCGCCAAGCGCGAGGAAGACAAGTTTTTACGAAGCATGAAACCCCGTCCCCGTTTCTGACTTGATCACCGGCCCGTGAGGCGAAATTGTGCCCACTCGACCCGGGATCATTACCTGCTCAGGCTGTCTCTCCGCTGGTGTTCGCTGCGGGAAACGTTGGGCCTAAGCCGCTGTTCTGGCTAAGGTGATGTTCTCGAACGGCTTTTGACCGTTCGCGGAAGCTGAACACGTCCAGGGAATCAGGGTAGGGGTCCGCGGTTTCCAAAAGCTTAAGGAACCATTGCGGGAAACCCCGGGAATCTCAGCGATTTGCATCTAATTTTGTGCGTCGCACAAGATTCTTGACTTTTTTGTGCGTTGCACTATTTTTGGGCGGAGTCAGGGAGCCGGGGCTTCCGGACCAAAGCCAGGGAAAAAGGATTCCGAAATGTTCAAGGTTGAAGACTTTCAGAGCTACGGGAAAGAGCAGTTCGAGCAGTGCGTTGCTTCCGCGACCTCGATGCAGCATGGCCTCCAGGCGATCGCCAGCGCGTATGGCGACTACACCAAGAAGTCGTTTGAAGACACCAAGTCCTTCGTCGAGAAGCTTTCCGGCGTGAAGTCGCTGGACAAGGCCGTGGAAGCGCAGACCGACTTCGCCCGTTCCAGCTACGAGACCTTCGTTGCGGAATCGCAGAAGATCGCCGGCCTTTACAGCGACCTCGCCAAGCAGGCGTTCAAGCCGGTCGAGATCATCGTTTCGAAGTTTACCCCGGCTGCCAACTAACTTCCTCTGGAACTCCTGGAATCGAAAAGCCCGGCTGGTTCAGCCGGGCTTTTTTTTGTCGCGACAGAGATCCGGTTCAGCGCGCCACGCGCAGCTTCGACAGCGACGTACCGGCGGCAACCCCACACGGTCTGACTCGCCGACATCACCGGACAGAACGCGTCGATGCCGCTCGCCTTGGCGTCGTCGCGCAGCTTCTTCCGCCGCGTGCGAGGCATTGCTGTACCACCAGCGATTCTGCGCATCGAGACCGCCGGCGAGGAGCACGAGGCCACTGAGCTGATCGACCAGGTTCTTCGCGGCCGTCGGCATCGCCGACATCTTGCCGTCCTGGGCCATCGAGCCGGCGTTGTCGAGCAGCATGGCGACGCGCATGCGCACCAGGGGCCACGCGATTGAACGGCAGCTCGATTGGACCGTAGAAAACCGGAGGTATCCCGCGAAACCGCCGCTGCCGCTTAACGGCCGGATTCCTAGTCAAGATGTTCTAAACGGTGCCGGCCGAAACTTTTGTCAAATCGGTCCGGATTGACTAACCTTGGTCAGGATCGCCGGACCGGGAATCGGGACTGCCTCGACCATTTTGGCCAGACCGTTGCACGCTTGCGGCGAGCCGGCGGCGGGCCCATATTCCCTACAATCGAGCCGGGCTTGACCGGACCGGTTGGAAGCGGTGATCCAACAAGGCGGCGCGCCCGTGCAAAGCTCCGAAGGGCGGGGCCGCGCGGCTGACCGTCACTCGCTTCCGTGGGGAATTTGAACGCCTGAGCCATGCCGCACCTGACTTTCAGACTAGACCTGTCCGCGCAAGCCGCTGCCCACGCTCCTCGTATGAGCAATGACGAGAACCGTTCGGGCGGACCGACGGGGCCGAATACGTCTGTCATCACCAAGGTCAAGCCGAAGACCAAGCGGCCGAACCTGTATCGTGTGCTGATCCTGAACGACGACTACACGCCGATGGAATTCGTCGTCCATGTGCTGGAGAAGTTCTTCCAGAAGGACATCGAGGCCGCGACCAAGATCATGCTGCATGTCCATCATCACGGCATCGGCGAGTGCGGCGTATTCACCTACGAGATCGCCGAGACCAAGGTGACGCAGGTGATGGACTTCGCCCGCAAGCACCAGCATCCGCTGCAATGCGTGATGGAAAAGAAATAACTGCGCGTTCACATCCAGAGTTATTTAGATCGGTTCTGGTTGCGCGGTATGTGACGGCAGCACATCCTGCTGCGTGATCCCGCGAAAATCAGCGGCGTCAATCCTGCCCAAATGGGTAGTTCTGCCCAAATCGGAACGGGTTTTGCATCGAGCATGCCGTGGGCGCGTAATGCCCATTTGAGTCGCGGAACCGGTCTTTCGCCGCGGTCTTGTATAACTATATGTGACAAAGGTTGTTGTTGCCTGACCGGGCGATGGCGATCATGATGGTGGGGGCCATAGAGGACGCGAATGCCGACTTTTTCCCAAAGCCTTGAACAATCCCTGCATCGTGCGCTGGCGATCGCAAACGAGCGTCATCACCAATACGCGACGCTCGAGCATCTCTTGCTCTCCCTGATCGACGACTCCGATGCAGCCGCCGTCATGCGCGCCTGTAGCGTCGATCTCGACAAGCTCCGCACGAGCCTCGTCAATTACCTTGAAACCGAATTCGAGAATCTGGTGACGGATGGCGCCGACGACGCCAAGCCGACCGCCGGTTTCCAGCGCGTGATCCAGCGCGCGGTGATCCATGTGCAGTCGTCCGGTCGCGAAGAGGTGACCGGCGCCAACGTGCTGATCGCGATCTTCGCCGAGCGCGAGAGCCATGCCGCGTACTTCCTGCAGGAGCAGGACATGACGCGCTATGACGCCGTCAACTACATCAGCCACGGCATCGCCAAGCGGCCGGGCGTCTCCGAGGCGCGGCCGGTGCGCGGCGTCGACGAAGAGACCGAGGCAAAGGGTACCGAGGACGCCAAGAAGAAGGGCGAAGCGCTCGAGACCTATTGCGTCAACCTCAACAAAAAGGCGCGCGACGGCAAGATCGATCCGGTGATCGGACGCAATTCCGAGATCAACCGCGCGATCCAGGTGCTGTGCCGCCGGCAGAAGAACAATCCGCTGTTCGTGGGCGAGGCCGGTGTCGGCAAGACCGCGATCGCGGAGGGCCTCGCCAAGCGCATCGTCGACAGCGAGGTGCCGGAGGTTCTTGCGGCTGCGACCGTGTTCTCGCTCGACATGGGCACGCTGCTCGCGGGCACGCGCTATCGTGGCGACTTCGAGGAGCGCCTGAAGCAGGTGCTGAAGGAGCTCGAAGCGCATCCCAACGCCATCCTGTTCATCGACGAGATCCACACCGTGATCGGTGCGGGCGCGACGTCGGGCGGGGCGATGGATGCGTCGAACCTGCTCAAGCCGGCGCTTGCCTCGGGCACGATCCGCTGCATGGGCTCGACCACCTACAAGGAATACCGCCAGCACTTCGAGAAGGACCGCGCGCTGGTGCGGCGCTTCCAGAAGATCGACATCAACGAGCCGACGGTCGAGGACGCGATCGCGATCCTCAAGGGTCTCAAGCCTTACTTCGAGGACTACCATCGGCTGAAGTACACCAATGAGGCGATCGAGGCCGCGGTGCAGCTCTCCTCGCGCTACATCCACGACCGCAAGCTGCCGGACAAGGCGATCGACGTGATCGACGAGTCAGGCGCGGCGCAGATGCTGGTGGCCGAGAACAAGCGCAAGAAGACGATCGGCATCAAGGAGATCGAGACCACGATCGCCTCGATGGCGCGGATCCCGCCGAAGAGCGTGTCGAAGGACGATGCCGAGGTGCTCAAGCATCTCGAGCAGACCCTGAAGCGCACCGTGTTCGGCCAGGACAAGGCCATCGAGTCGCTGGCCGCATCGATCAAGCTGGCGCGTGCCGGTTTGCGCGAGCCGGAGAAGCCGATCGGCTGCTATTTGTTCTCGGGACCGACCGGCGTCGGCAAGACCGAAGTCGCAAAGCAGCTCGCAGCGTCGCTCGGCGTCGAGTTGCTGCGCTTCGACATGTCCGAATACATGGAGCGGCATACCGTGTCGCGTCTGATCGGCGCGCCTCCCGGCTATGTCGGCTTCGACCAGGGCGGCCTGCTCACTGACGGCGTCGATCAGCATCCGCATTGCGTGGTTCTGCTCGACGAAATCGAGAAGGCGCATCCCGACCTCTACAACGTGCTGCTCCAGATCATGGATCACGGCCGGCTCACCGACCATAACGGCAAGCAGGTCAACTTCCGCAACGTGATCCTGATCATGACCACGAACGCAGGTGCTTCGGATCTCGCCAAGCAGGCGTTCGGCTTCACGCGCTCGAAGCGGGAAGGCGACGACCACGAGGCGATCAACCGGCAGTTCGCGCCGGAATTCCGCAACCGTCTCGATGCCATCGTCTCGTTCGGCCATCTCAGCGTCGAGGTGATCGGTACGGTCGTGGAGAAGTTCGTGCTTCAGCTCGAGGCTCAGCTCGGCGATCGCGACGTCACCATCGAACTGTCCGAGCCCGCCAAGACCTGGCTGGTCCAGCATGGTTACGACGAGCAGATGGGCGCACGGCCCATGGCCCGCGTCATCCAGGAGCACATCAAGAAGCCGCTGGCTGACGAGGTGCTGTTCGGCAAGCTCAAGGGTGGCGGCCACGTCCGCGTCGTCCTGGTCAAGGACGAGGCCGACGAGACCAAGGACAAGATCGGGTTCGAGTTCCTCGACGGTCCGATCACGCCGAAGCAGGAGAAGCTGCCCGGCGCCCGCAAGCGTCCGCCGGGCAAGTCCAAGCCGGGCGGTGGCGGCTCCGGCGGCTCGAAGGGGCCGACCTCGAAGGGCCCGCTGGTCAAGGCTTGATTGCGAGCGATATGAATTGAAAAGGCCGGCTGAAAAGCCGGCCTTTTTGTTTGCGTGGCGGTCGCGAGGCGCTAAAGCGGGATGGGGTTAGGTTGAATCGATTTGGGATTCCCAAATCGGTGTGTTTCTGATTCACCATGCTGGCTGGGTTGGAGGCCAGCATGGATGGGCAAGCCTTATTCTCTGGATCTTCGCAAGCGTGTCGTGTCCGCGATCGAGGGCGGGATGTCCCGCAATCA